>JBILRJ010000207.1:0-5492 GCA_044372695.1 Spirosomataceae bacterium | reverse complement strand
CAGGCATCGGAAATGAGTTCAATAATCGAAACCGAAAATATTAAGAGAAAAGAATATACTACTACCAACCGATGCCTGAGCGGAGTCGAAGGCGGAGGAAAATAAACTATATTTGTATCCAAAAACATACGCCATGGACCCACTCGAAGGAAAAACACTTCAATTTATTCTTGAATATTTAGTTGAAACCATGGGCTGGGAGGAAATGTCCCGTCAAATTCGCATCAATTGCTTTGCCATAGACCCTAGTATCAAGTCCAGCTTAACCTTTTTGAGAAGAACCCCTTGGGCTAGGAAAAAAGTGGAGATGCTTTATTTGAGGAAAGTAGTGAAGAGGTGAGATGTAATAGGTAATAGGTAATAGGTAATAGGTAATCGGCATTGGTGTAATCCATACTGATGCGGAGAATAAAACCTCTAATCTCCGCACAATATGCGGAGATTAGGAAGTTTTCACTGATAGAATATTTTCAATTGATAATACTTCACTGTTTTTCATGACAACTACTTACAAATTGAATTTATTTAACTCTCGCTTAGTTGTGTTGAGTGGGTACATGAACGATTTTTTTAGTTTAAAATCCGTATCAATCAAATTTATCGAATCCATTTGATTGGATAAAAATTAACTTTTATTTATTAAATTGGATCTTTAAAATTTTAGTTTCTGAAATTCAAAGATTTAATACCCTAATAGTTAATGCCTCTATTCCAATCCTCTGTACTTAAAAAATATTTGAGTCAACATAATCCTGAAAAAATACACCTTGCATATCAAGATTATTGCAACTATTTCCACAACCCCTCCATTCAAGAAAATATACGCAACAGTAAAGAAGAACAGTACCAAGAGGGCTTTCTACGCGAATTATTTGTATCCATATTAGGATATACCTTAAACCCAAATCCTGATTTTAATTTAACGACCGAATACAAAAACATTAAAGACAGCAAAAAAGCAGATGGTGCAATAATCATTGAGAATAAAGTTAAAGCTGTCATTGAATTAAAGGGTACAAATACCACTGACTTAGGAAAAATCGAATCTCAGGCATTTGGTTATAAAAACAATCAGATAGATTGTACTTATGTAATTACATCGAATTTTGAAAAATTACGTTTTTACATAGATAATGCCATTGAACACATTGAATTCAATTTATTTTCCCTGAATAAAGCAGAATTTGAATTACTATACCTTTGTTTGGCTTTTGATAATATTAAGAATAATGTTGCCAAAATAATCAAAGATCAATCTGTCAGTGAGGAGGATGTCATCACAAAGAAATTATACAAGGATTATTCCTTATTTAAACGTGAGCTATTTCAGAATTTACTGCAAAAAAACCCCGCACATGACCCATTAGAATTATTCCAAAAATCACAAAAATTATTGGACCGATTCCTATTTATTTTCTTCGCAGAAGACCGTAATTTATTGCCCATGAATCTGATTTTCAGAATCAATAAAGAATGGCAACAATTACAAGAAATGCGTATTCCGGTTTCATTATATGACCGTTACAAAACCTATTTCCATGATTTGAATGTGGGGGCTAAAGTGTCTTTACCCGCCTTTAGCCAGACCAACAGCACCTACAAAGAAGAACATCAAATTTTCGCTTACAATGGTGGTCTTTTCAAAGAAGATGACCTCTTAAATGGGCTTCAAATTGATGATGCAGTTTTGTTTAAGCATACCGAAAACTTAAGTAATTACGATTTTGCCAGTGAAGTGGATGTCAATATTTTAGGGCATATTTTTGAAAACTCATTGAATGAGTTGGACGAAATAAAAGCCCAACTAGAAGGTGCAGAAATTGACAAAACGAAGACCAAACGCAAAAAAGATGGAGTTTTTTATACCCCAAAATACATTACCAAATACATTGTAGAAAATACCGTTGGCAAGCTTTGTGAGGAAAAGAAAAATGAATTAGCAATCATTGAAGAAGAATATATCACTGATAAAAAGCGGCAAAAGAAAACCATTTTAACGTTAAAAGATAAATTAGATGCTTACCGAGATTGGTTGTTGCAATTGACCATTTGTGACCCAGCCTGTGGCAGTGGGGCCTTTTTGAACCAAGCATTGGATTTCTTGATAACCGAACACCAATACATCGATGAATTACAAGCCAAACTCTTTGGTGATGCCTTGGTATTGAACGATGTAGCTACCAGTATCTTGGAGCATAATTTGTTTGGAGTGGACTTAAACGAAGAAAGTGTAGAGATTGCCAAATTGTCGCTTTGGCTACGCACCGCACAACCCAACCGCAAGCTAAACGACCTCAACAGCAATATCAAATGCGGAAACTCCTTAATTGATGACCCCGAAATAGCAGGAGACAAAGCTTTTCATTGGCAGCAAGCATTTCCAACTATTTTTAAAGAAAAAAACAAGAAAGCATTTCATATTACAACCGCCTTGCATGATAGCAGAACCTCACAAAGAATGATAGACTACAAGGTGCGAGAAAAACGAAATATGGGAACTAATCCTTATCCTGTAGTAAATTATCTTACTACGGAAGAAGAAAATATCCTCGTAAATGAAATGCACGAAATCACAATATCCGATCGCCTAAATCTATTAGAGTTTAACGTTTGCAAAGACCATATTCACCTTGTACTAGTATGTGATGAAAAAGACGTATCCAAAATAGTGCAAAAAATAAAAGCAAAAACAGCTAGAACTATCAACATCCATAGAGGTATTACAACAACGGAGCATGCTCCGTTGTCAGAAATGGGAAACGAGAAAAAAAGAGGAGAAAAACAGAATAGCTTGTGGACACAAAAATTTGGTTGTAAAGAAATTACCAGTCCCGAGCAATTGTACAACACTTTAGAATATGTACAACACAACCGTGCTAAACATGAATTACCCCCACACCCCAAAGCGACCGCTTTAGTGATAGAAAATATGCTTTGCACTGAAGAACAAGCCTTTGCTCCGGAATACAAAGGAGGTTTTGATGTGGTTATAGGCAATCCGCCGTATGGGGCAAAATTAGAATCAGAAGTTCAAAATTATTTAAACAAGAAATATATAAAAGGTGGTTCTGAAACAGTAATTTCTTTTACAAAATTGTCATACGATACACTATTAAAAAATAATGGACAATTTGGATTTATTATTCCAAAATCTTTTTCTTTTTCATCAAATTATGAATCAATTAGAACATATATTTTAAATGATATAAATGAAATTATTGATTGTAAAAAAGTTTGGAAAGAGGTTTTATTGGAACAAATTATTTTCTTTTTTCAAAAAGGAAAAAAGACTGAAAATTTTAAATCAGGAATACTAAAGGGACAACAAATTCATGAACTTGGACAAATATCTAAAAACACTTTTTATGAATTTGGATTTTATTTAAATGGTATTTCTGAATATGAACTTAAAATTGCTCAAAAAGTAAATTCTAGTAAAAAATACATAAAAGATATCGCTAGCAATTCAAGAGGCGGGATTTTTCAAAACAGAATTGGTACAGAAGGAGACACAATGGTTTTAGGGGGAGCTGAAATTCAAAGAGAAGGAATTATTGGAATCAAAGGTTACATCAATAAATCTACAATTCTAGAAGATAAAAAATGTTTTATTAGCGAAAATTCTTTGTTAGTACAAAATCTTGTTGCACATATAGAAAATCCTACAGAACATATAAAAATTACGGCATGTTTACCATTAAATAAGAACTATGTAATAGTAGACACTATCAATCAAATTACGTTTCAAAAGGAATATAATGCTAACGTATTTTGGTGTTTATTTAATTCAAAACTAATTAATTGGTACTCTTATAGATTTATTTTTGCTAAAGCAATCAGAACAATGCATTTTGACAATTCAATAACAAACCGAATTCCAATTCCTGATAAAATTAGCCAAAAACCCTTCATCGAAAAAGCAGACATGATGCTTTCTCTGAACAAAGCGTTTCAAGAAGTAGTATCAAAATTCCAACGTACCCTACAGCGCAAGTTTTTCACAACAAAAGCAATGGAGCATGCTCCATTGCCAAGGAATCTACAAGAATGGTATAGACTTTCTTTTACAGAATTCATAAAAGACCTAACCAAGAATAAAGTCAAGCTCTCATTATTAGAAGAGACAGAATGGGAAGACTTTTTTGAGCAAGAGCGCAAAAAAGCACAAGAATTAAAGGCGCAAATAGATGCCACTGATAAAGCCATTGACCAAATGGTGTATGAGTTGTATGGATTAAGTGAGGAGGAGATTGGGGTTGTGGAGGGGAGGTAGGATTGAAAGTATTGAATTAAGGAATTAAAAAAATCTACGATACTATTAAATTACAATTTTCTACACTTTTTTCATTAGTTAACATAAAAAAAAATGATGTCCAATTATAAAATTTTCAATTTGGATGTTTATAACTATTGTAATTGATTATAAAAATATTAACCAATGACTAATATTAATGATTCTACATGTAAAAATCCACTGTGGAAAATTCAATGTGATCGATTTGTTGTTTTTCTAGATATTCTTGGATTTAAAGAAATGATTCTTCGTGAAAATCCAGAAAATATATACCAACTATTAAAGACTTTATCTTTCGAAACAGATGAAATTGAAAAAGAGGCTGATAATTTAAAATATTTATTTTATTCGCATTCACTTACCTCAATAAAAACTTTTAAATTTTCAGATTCAATAATTATTTTCTCTAACGATCTTAGTTTAAATAATTTTTTATCAATCACTACACTAACTTCAAAATTATTTGCAAAATTAATACACAATGGCATCCCAATTAAAGGGGCATTTTCTTGTGGTAAAATTATTATTGATTTAGAAAGAGATATATATTTCGGACAACCAATAATTGATTCACACCAACTTCAAGAAGAGGTAAATTATTTTGGTGTTGTTGTACACAATAGTGTAGAAAAATTAATAGTAGAAGAAAAATGGGAAGTTGACTCATTATTTATTGATAAAAAAACTCCTCTAAAGAATGGGTCTATATCTCATAGAAATTTGAACTGGTTTGAATTTTTAAAATATATGAATAGAGAAACATTTGATCTAACACATTATGAAGCATCAAAATTATATTTAGATAAAATTAAATTAACTAGTAGTGGAAGCACTAGAAAATATTTTGAAAATACACTAGAATTTATTTCTGATTTAAATTTCGAAAAAAAATAATAAAAGGTATTTATGTACAATCTCTAACCATTCATCATAACATTGATGCATCAAAGTCATAAGATATTCTATTTGTTTATTGATGAAAGCGGGGATGAAGGTCTATGTAATCTAAAACAAAAATTACAGGCTTTTGTCTTTCCATAAATATCACTACATTTGAAATCAATTCAACCCAATCACTAATGAAAGTAAAATCGAAAATAAGGCCAATTTTAGGTTATTTCGCCCTTTTCAAATTGATAGATTCAATCATGACGCTTAATTATAGCGATTTGTCTTATCATTCCAATCAAAAAAATAT
>JBILRJ010000206.1:0-5539 GCA_044372695.1 Spirosomataceae bacterium | reverse complement strand
TATGAGTTATGAATTATGATTTATGAAATTAAAACAATGACTTACACATTTCAAAAAATATTCATAACTCATAATCCATAATTCATAATTATGCAGGCTGCGTTCAAATCTTTCGTTAGGATTAAGCGTTGCCCATAAATAAATTTTTATAACGAATGATCCAAATGTTTTTTAACCCTTAATTCGCATTACGAAGTATCAATTAACAATTGCTTTTACAGATTCAGGACCTTGACTAGCTTGCTCGTGTTTACTTTTTAATTACACGGATATCATCCGCGGTTATGCATATTCAACCCCTTCGGGTTTTTTGTAAATGCTAGATCCTAAGTATATGTAGCCTGAAAGGCTAAAATGTGCATAACCTCGGATACAATCCGTGGAGAGGAAGAAAGATGATTGAAATAATAAGACAAAAGTCTAAATTATTTCCTAGCCTCAAAAATTTGAACATAATCCGTTAATCTGTGGTATTTATTAACATAATTTAATGCTTAAAAAGCATTGATTATCAGGCACTTATTCTAAATTTAACACTATTACCCTTCTCATTTTGTTATTTTTTCTAACAAAGTATAAGCTTATATTTTATTATTTCAACTCTTAATTCGCGTTACTAATTACTAATTTCCAACATTGCTTTTAAAGCCTGATAAGCAGGTTTTCGAATATCCTCTGAGATATGAATTTCAGGCATTTCGTAATACAAAGCATTGTAAAGCTTTTCCAAAGTATTCATTTTCATGTACGGACATTCGCTGCAAGCACAAGAATTTTGTTCATTGGCGGGAGCAGGAATTAAATGCTTTTCAGGAACAGCCTGCTTCATTTTATGTAAAATACCCGCCTCCGTAGCTACAATAAAAGCTGAGTTAGGCGATTTTTCAACAAATTTCAACAATGCGGTGGTCGAACCCACATAATCTGCTTCTTTTAAAATCATTTCCTTGCACTCTGGATGTGCAATCAACAAAGCATCTGGATATTCTTCACGTAATTTTTGAAGCTTTTCCAAAGAAATATCAATGTGAACCATGCAGGCACCTTCCCAAAGAATCATTTTTCTCCCGGTCTTGTGCTCCACATATCTACCCAAATTAGCATCTGGAGCGAAAATGATTTCCTTTTCGGCAAGAATGGATTCCACAATTTGAACGGCATTGGATGAAGTACAAATGATGTCTGTCAATGCTTTGATCTCTGATGAACAATTGATGTAACTTACAACAACCGCACCTGGATGCTTTGCCATCAAGGCTTTGAATTCATCAGTTGGAACAGAGTCCGCTAATGAACAACCTGCATTAAAGTCGGGTACCACAACCTTTTTGCTTGGATTCAAAATTTTAGCGGTTTCACCCATGAAATGAACGCCACAAAAAACAATTAAATCCGCCTCCGTTTTTTCCGCTGCTTGCGAAAGTCCTAAACTGTCGCCCACATAATCGGCTAACTCTTGCAGTTCACCATCCACGTAATAGTGTGCAAGAATGACTGCGTTCTTTTCCTTTTTGAGTTTCTTGATTGCATCAATCAATTCTTGGTCTTTGGGAGTAGAACGAGAAATGTAACCTACTTCTTTGGCTTCGTCTGCTAAATTCATTGGTATTTGGCTTTAAGGCTTAAATCTAAACTTTTGACGTGGTGTGTCAAAGCACCCACAGATATGTAATCAACTCCTGTTTCGGCATAAGCTCGAAGAGTCTTTTCCGTAATTCCTCCGGAAGCTTCCGTGATAAAACGAGAATCAATTTTCCGGATGGCGGCACGCAATCTTTCCGGACTAAAATTATCCAACATAATGCGTTCAACTCCACCAATGGCCAAAACCTCCTCCAATTCTTCTTCGTTCCTTACTTCTATTTCAATGGATAAACCCAAGTCATTTTGGGCATTGTAGGCTTGCGATTGTTTTAGTGCATTTTTAATTCCACCCGCGAAATCCACATGATTGTCTTTGATTAAAATCATATCATAAAGTGCATATCGGTGATTTACTGCCCCCCCAATTTTACAAGCCCATTTTTCCGCTAATCGGAAATTGGGTGTGGTTTTTCTAGTATCCAATAATTTCGCGCGGGTTCCCTCCAAGATTTGAACCAAAGAATGGGTATAAGTAGCTATTCCAGACATTCTTTGCATGCAATTTAGGACCAAACGTTCGGCCTTTAAGATGGATTGAGCTCGTCCGTAAATTTCTAAAATAATTTGCCCAGGCTCAATTCGTGCACCATCGGGAATAAAGGTTTGACATGTCATTTCAGCATCCACTTCCTGAAAAATCAATTGAGCTAAGTCCACCCCAGCCACAATGCCATGGTCCTTAACCAACAATTGAGCCGTACCCATTTTATCCAATGGAACCGTTGATAATGAGGTGTAATCGCCTGGCCCTACATCCTCTACCAAAGCGGCTTGAATGAAAGCTTTGATGTGTTTCGGTTCTAAATATGGATACATGCGTTTTGTCTAAATAAATGTCAAATTACAAAATATTTTTTATGCTAACATGTTGGTAAGATTCTTTCCAACTATCTAAATCAGTCTATGAGCGATTCATGCAATTCAAAAATCACTTCGATTTCTACAGGAATATTATCCGGTAAAGTCCCCATTCCTACTGCACTGCGGGAACCAATGCCCATTTCTTCTCCCCAAATTTTAGCAAAAAGTTCACTACATCCGTTGATCACATAAGGGTGACGACCAAAGTCGGAGGTACAATTAACCATCCCCAAAATCTTCACTACCCGTTTGATGCGATTTAAACTTCCTAGTTGAGCTTTTAAAGTAGCTAAAATGGTCAAACCTACTTGCTGAGCTGCTAATTTACCTTCTTCTAAATCCAACTGTTCACCAACTCTTCCAATGATTAAATCGCCGTTTAAAAGAACTGGACCATGTCCAGAAACATAATACAAATTTCCGAGTTGCAAACCAGGTTTGTAAACACCCAATGGTTTTGGCGCCGGTGGCAAAGCCAAACCTAATTTTGAAAAACTTTCTTCTGCTGTCATTTTTTATGATGTAATTGATGTATTATTTCTGAAATTAAACCCGTCCAACCGGTTTGATGATTCGCTCCTAATCCTTTACCTGTATCTCCATCAAAATATTCAAAAAACAAATTGGAGCCATGAAATGCAGGATCTTTTTGTATTTTTTCGTAGTTTCCATACATCGGTATTTGACCTTGTGAATTGGGTAAAAACATGGCTAATAAGCGCTTAGAAACTCCTTCTGAGGCCGTTTTTATGTTCACCATCTGTCCAGAGTTAGTAGGGAATTCCACTTCATAATCCGCCCCATAATAATCGGAGAATTTTTTCAATGAATCAATCAACAAATAATTCATGGGAAACCATATTGGACCTCTCCAATTGGAATTTCCACCAAACATCTCACCCGTTGACTCCGCAGGCGTATAATCCACTTGAACAGTTCCTCCATCAAATGAGAATTGATAAGGATGCTCTTTGTGGAACTTTGACATCGAACGTATGCCGTAATCTGATAAAAACTCGGTTTCATCAAACATTCGTTTCATGATCATTTTCATGCGGTGTCCACGCAAAATGGATAGCAAACGGCTTTCTCCTTTACCTGGCTCATACCAACGGGAAATCAAATTAGCTAAATCGGGGCGATTGTTTAATACCCACTCCACCCGACGCTTGAATTGGGGTAATTTTTCCAATAAATCGTGGGTAATGACTTCAACAGCAAACATCGGGATTAAACCGACCATGGAACGAACCTTTAATAACATGGCAGAACCGTCATGTTTGTGCAGCATGTCATAATAAAATTGATCATCTTCATCCCAAAGATTCAATTTTTCTCCTCCAATGGATTGCATTGCGCCGGTAATGTGTAAAAAGTGCTCAAAAAACTTGGAGGCCATGTCTTGATAAACCGGTTTTTCCAAGGATATTTCACAAGCAATTCGCAACATATTCAAACTATACATGGCCATCCAGCCTGTTCCATCTGCTTGCTCTAAATGACCTCCGGTGGGCAAAGTGGCCGAGCGATCAAACACCCCGATGTTGTCCATTCCCAAAAATCCCCCACCAAAAATATTGTTTCCCCCTTCGTCTTTTAAATTCACCCACCAAGTAAAATTCAACAATAATTTGTGGAATATTCGCTCTAAAAAAGTCACATCTCCTACCCCATTGTTCATTTGCTTGTCAATCTCATACACCTTCCAAGTCGCCCAAGCATGAACAGGAGGATTTACATCCGAAAAAGACCATTCATAAGCTGGAATTTGCCCATTGGGATGCATGTAATATTCACGAAGAATCACCGCCAATTGTCTTTTGGCAAAATCAGGATCCAATCGGGCTAAAGGAATTGTATGAAATGCCAAATCCCAAGCAGCAAACCATGGGTATTCCCATTTATCTGGCATCGAGAGTATGTTGGCCGCATACATATGTCGCCAGGTATTATTTCGACCATGTTTTCTACTTTCATGAGGCCTTGGCATGGATGGATCACCTTTGATCCATTCAAAAACATTGTAATAATACCATTGTTTGGACCAAAGCATTCCTGCATAGGATTCACGCTGTATTTTACGAAGTGCAAGATCTTTTACCTCCCCGTGTAAATCATCATAAAATTCGTCTGCTTCTTTTAATCGCAGATCGAAGATTTGATCAAAATCATCAAATGGTTCCCGAAGTGTTTGAGAAGACAAACGCAAACGATAGACTTTTTTGCCACCAGGAGGTATTTTATCTGAAAACTTGACAGATGCTTTTGTACCGATGTGATTCGGATTGATGGTGTTTTTCTTCTTGTTTACAATGTATTCATTGATGCCGTCTTTGGTAAACTGACTTCGATTTGGAGCTCCGTACAAGCGCTCATAATTGGTTTCATTCTCGCAAAACAAAAACTCATCAGCATGTTCAGCATATAACTTAAAACGACCCACTACCCGATGATCGACTTCGATAAAAGAATGTCCCACACCCGTTAAAATGGGTTTATATTGATAATTTTCATATCCCCAACACCAAGTATTTCGGTACCAAATGGTAGGTAAAACAGTGATGGGAGCTGCTACTTTGGATTTATTTTCAACCGTTACTTTAATCAAAATATCTTGCTCATCCGATTTGGCATATTCCATGGAAATATCAAAATATTCGTCTTTATCGAAAACACCCGTATCCATCAATTCATATTCAGACTCCAATCGACTCCTTTTTTGACTTTCGTCTATCAATTTTTGATATGGAAACGTTTGATGAGGGTATTTGTAGAGCATTTTTTGATACGAATGCGTCGGGGTGGAATCTTGGTAATAATACAATTCCTTTACATCTTCTCCGTGGTTAGATTCAGCCGGGGTCAGACCAAAAAAACGCTCTTTTAAAATATGATCTCGATGATTCCAAAAGGAAAAAGCAAAGCATACATGTTGTTTATTGTCTGAAATTCCACCAATACCCTCCTCGCCCCATCGAAAAGCTTTGGATCGAGCCATGTCGTGTGTCACTGAACCCCAGGCATAACCACTTTC
>JBILRJ010000021.1:0-20172 GCA_044372695.1 Spirosomataceae bacterium | reverse complement strand
GAATCAGCTGAAATAACTTCACCGTCCAATCTATCCGCTAAATGAACCGCTAAATTCGTCTTGCCACTTGCGGTAGGCCCCAAAATAACAATTAAAGGCTCTTGCTTCATTTTAGTTCGTATCTTAACTTCCAATTGCCTGCATTACAAGCATTAGCATCTTCCCAATTTTGCACCAAATTTCTATTCAACGATGAATCAATTTTGAATAACAATGGATTTGTCAAAGATTCAAGCTTAAATCCTATTCCCAAAAAACCTTGCCCACTGTTCCATTCCATATCCACATAGGTCATTACATTATCTATATGAAATGCTTTTTGATAAAAAGCCAATGCCTTGGTAATCCCACCAACAATCCGAGTTCCAGGCAAAGAAGCAAAACGAACCAATTCAGCTGAAACCTGTCCATGATATGCTTCGTCTTTCATATGAAGTATTTTACCAAAAACGGCTACACCAATTAAAGGATTACCTTCCCATTCATATGGGCTTTGAATACCTCGAAATTGTCGGTGCGGTGGAACATAAAGTCCTAGGTAGGTTTTACCCTTGGAAAAACCCAAAATATGTGTTCCATCTAAAAATTCGGCTGCAAGATTTTCTGGAATAATCGTTGTTTTTAAATCTCTGGCAAAAACTGAAAAGTTACCTTGGATACAAAACTTAAAATAATCTTGGATAAACCTGGAATTTTTGATCCATTTGTCCTCCCAAATACAAAGGTAATTGGTGTACAGCTGGCGAGCATTAAGAATCATTTCTTGCCAAAATGTGGCAGAAATCTGATTTTTATAATTTGAGAAATGGAAAATGGAGATTGCTTGAACGTACAAATCCGAACCAACATGATGCCAAATAGGGAATAAATTACTTGAAGTAGCCATTTGACCAAAGCCTAATTGAGACAATTCTTTGTCGATTTCAAGATAAAAAAGTGAGGCCTTGATTTCCATAAATGTTTTCAAAGATAAATTTTAATGAGTAGAAAAACGTTAATTTTAGCTTTAAAATTAAAATTATACGTTTATGAATCAAAGATTTGAGGCAAGTAGCAGAGAGGTTTCCACTTTCACCAACCAACAAATAAGGGATCAATTTTTAATTGAGAACATTTTCCATGCCGATAGCATAGAACTTACATACACCATTTATGACAGAATGATTATAGGTGGGGCAAAACCTGTCAATTTAAGTTTGGAGTTACCCAATCCTGACAAATTAAAAGCTAACTATTTTTTAGAAAGAAGAGAAATGGGAATCATCAATGTGGGTGGTTTGGGTAAAATACGCACTAAAAATGAAGAATTTATAGTCAACAAATTAGATGCTGTTTATCTTGGCAAAGGAACACAACAAGTAATTTTCGAATCTGTTTCCAAAGAAGATCCAGCATTGTTTTATATCTTATCCTCACCAGCACACGCTTCTTTTCCCAATACGCATTTAGCAAAAAAGGAGGTCATTACCGTTACTTTGGGAAGTTTGGAAACATCCAACCATCGAACCATTTACAAATACATACACAACGAAGGAATTCAGTCTTGCCAATTGGTCATGGGCTTAACGATATTAGAGCCTGGTTCGGTGTGGAATACCATGCCAGCACACGTACATGACAGACGAATGGAAGCCTATTTGTATTTTGATGTGGACCCTGCACATGCGGTAATGCATTTAATGGGAGAAGCCCAAGAAACCAAACATATTTGGATGCAAAATCATCAAGCAGTCATTTCTCCGCCTTGGTCGGTTCATAGTGGCTGTGGGACAAAGAATTATTCTTTCATTTGGGGAATGGCGGGAGAAAATAAAGATTACACAGACATGGAATTTTCGGAAATTACTGAATTAAGATAATATGAAAAAATACCTCTTGTTAGCGCACCTCTTATGTATTTCGGCCATAACAATAGCCCAAAATTCTATTTTAATGGTAGAATCGATGATGAAAATTCATGCGGATTCTATACAGGTGAAAACTGGAAAACCCGCCAATTGGGATTATGAACAAGGATTATTTTTAAAAGCTATTGAACAAGTTTATATCAGAACGGGTGATGCCAAATATTTTGATTACATCAAGAAAAACATACAATCATTTGTAGATGAAAAAGGCAATATAAGGACCTACAAAGCATCTGAATTTAATTCTGACAATATTACTACCGGTAGAGCCTTGCTTTTTCTTTACCAAGAAATTGGAGATGAAAAATACAAATTGGCTGCACAAAAGCTGAGAGAGCAAATTAAAAATCAACCTAGAACCAAAGAAGGAGGATTTTGGCATAAAGACCGTTATCCCAATCAAATGTGGTTGGATGGTTTGTACATGTTAGAACCATTTTATGCAGAATATGGCAATATTTTCCATGAAAACAATTGGGATGACATTATCAAACAATTTGAATTAATGTGGAAAGGTGGAATAGACCCGAAAACAGGCTTATTATTCCACGCTTATGATTATGCCAAAGTTCAACCTTGGGCCAACAAAAGCAATGGCCACTCCCCTAACTTCTGGGGAAGATCAATGGGCTGGTACGAGATGGCCTTGGTAGATGTGTTGGATCATATGCCAACAAACCATCCAAAGAGAAAAATACTTATAAATCAATTGAATGATTTAAGTGAAGCATTGTTGAAAATACAGGATAAAAAAACAGGTTTATGGTATCAAGTACCTAATTTCCCTGGCAGAAAAGGGAATTATTTCGAAGCGTCATGTGCGAACATGTTTGTGTATTCATTTGCCAAAGGTGTTAGAAAAGGATATTTACCCCAAAAATTCTTTTTGGCAGCACAAAAAGCTTATCAAGGAATTAATAAGGAATTTATTTCAAAGGATGCAGTTGGAAACTTACATTTAGAGAAAACAGTTAGTGTTGGCGGATTAGGCGGAACCCCATACAGAGATGGTAGTTACGAATATTACTTAAGCGAACCATTAAAAAAAGACGATTTAAAAGGTGTGGGACCATTCATTTTAGCTTCCTTGGAAATGGAAATTGCAGAGGAATTATCTATCGGAAAAGGAAAAAAAGTGGTTCTAGACTATTATTTCAATCACGAGTACCGTAAAACCAAAGAGGGTAAAGCAGAAAGGTTCCATTATACTTGGGAAGACCGAAAAGACTCGGGATTTTGGCTTTGGGGACAACAATGGCAACAATTAGGGGCAACCATTGATAGTTTAAGTGAATCTCCAACACAACAAAACCTAAAAGGTGCAGCGGTTTATATCATTGTGGACCCAGATTCTTACAAAGAAACCATTCACCCGAATTACATGACGCCCAAAGCGGCGGATGAAATTGAAGCCTGGGTTAAAAATGGTGGAAGTTTAATTTTATTGGCAAACGACACCACCAATTGTGAAATACCGCAATTCAATATTTTGGCAAAAAGATTTGGCATTGAGTTTGTGGCTCCTAATTTAAATTTTGTTCAGGGTAAAAATTGGGAACAAGGTGCTGTATTAATTCCAAAAGGCAATGAAGTTTTCGATCCCATCAAAAAGGTATATATCAAAGAAATTACCACGTTAAAATTATCAGGAACTGCAAAATCATTGGTTAACCACCAAGGACACTCAGTGATGGCTGTGGCAAAAGTGGGAAAAGGAAAAGTGTATGCTCTCGGAGATCCTTGGATATACAATGAATATACCAATAATCGAAGAACTCCTTTGGAATATGAAAATTTCCTTGCTGCAAAGAAATTGGCTGAGTTTATGCTGAAATAAGAGAGAAGAGAGAAGAGAGAAGAGAGAAAACTGGAAGAGAGAAGAGAGAAGAGAGAAGAGAGAAGAGAGAAGAGAGAAGAGAGAAGAGAGAAGAGAGGATAGTGTCCCTTCCCCGCTGCCTTCGAGAACCTCAGGCACCGGCTGGTAGGGAGATTTTTACGATATTCTTCGATTCTTCTCTCTTCCAGTTTTCTCTCTTCTCTTCCCGTTTTCTCTCTTCCAGTTTTCTCTCTTCTACCTCTTTTTACTAAAAAACCAACCTAAAAATTCCGGCTCAGCAAAGGCATTATCCCAGGAATTATGGTTGACTTTAGGATATTCAGAATATTTTACGTCACCTTTTGCTACTTGAAGTGCTGCTACTAATTTTCTGGAATTATCCACAGGCACCACGGCATCTGCATCGCCATGAAACACCCAAAATGGTAGTTTTTTAGCATATTTCTTAACAAAATTTAAATCTGCCCCACCACAAATAGGTCCAGCTGCGGCGAACATTTTAGGGTACCGAGATACCACTTCCATGGTTCCCATTCCACCCATTGATAATCCAGCAATATACAATCGCTTTTTATCCGCCTTTTTTTCTTTCACAAAACTTTTTACTAAATCTACCGCAGCCTGAGTAGGCCAATTCAATTGATCTTTGTAGATAAACTCGAAAGAATAAGGTGATTTCACTCCACGATCAATCTTAATGCTTGCCCAAAAATTATCCTTCGGACATTGAGGGAAAATCACAATGGCAGGATATTTTTTTCTATTTTCTTCTTTTAAAAACAATTTAGAGCCGTGAGTCAACTGAGCAACATTGTCATTTCCTCTTTCTCCAGCGCCATGTAACAATAAAAATAAAGGGTATTTAATCTTAGGATTATAATTCTCTGGATAAAGAATTTGGTACATTAATACGTTTCCTTCTTTGGTTAAAAACTCTTTCTTTTCAAATTGTGCTAACAAAGAGCTCATTGAAAATAAACACAGTATCATTACTAAAAATATTTTTTTCATAGTTTTTTGTATTAAATATCACTTATGAGGAGTTAAGATTATTTACTTCTGTTAATCATATCTGCACGAGAAATCGAAATAAATCGACCTACTTGTTTTCCGTTTTTAATAGAGACAATACGAATTTGCTCTGCGTCTTTAGGAACAATAAGCTTGCCATAAGCAGCAGGATAAAACTTATCAGGGTACGAATTATCGAAACTGTAATGAAAAGAGACATTGGATATCTCTGGTGTCAATTCCACTGAAATTTCATTATTGGCATTTTTGTTAAAGGATATTTTAGGCTCAAACATACTTGGCGCATATTTTTTATCTGCTACATCAAAACGCTCAAAATGTGATTCCACTCGATTGGTAAATCCATTCCAATCAGATCTTTCCCTTGGCGACCATAGGCGCTCGGCAATCGCAAATGAACGAGGATAAACCATGTATTGTAAATGACGGTAAGTAAATAATTGCTCAGACCATAAATTGGCTTGTCCTCCTTTTACAAATTTTTCATTGATGCCAGCAGGAGTCGGATTAAAGTCGTAGGAATCTTTTAAACGAACCGTATTATACACTTGAGGTTCAACTGCAAGGTCCCCTTGCATTAAATCAATGTACACATGGTTATTTGGTGTCATCACAACTTCATGACCATCTTTAGCTGCTTGAATTCCACCTGCTTCTCCCCTCCAAGACATTACTGCTGTACTTTGTGGTAAACCTCCTCCTTCCAAAATTTCATCCCAACCCATCATTTTCTTTCCTTTTGAAGCAACTATTTTTGACAAACGTCTAGTAAAAAATGCTTGTACTTCTTGTGGAGTTTTCAAGCCTTCTTGCTTCATCATGGCTAAAATTTGAGGATTTTTTTCCCAATAGTTTTTAGGACATTCATCACCTCCAATGTGCATGTATTCAAAAGGAAAAATGGCGGATATTTCACCGAAAACCTTATCTAAAAAAGTATAAACCTTCTCATTTGCCGGACAAAGCGTATTATCTTGTAAAGCTACTGCATGTCCGCTAGACCAATCAATGAATGGCTCACCTGAAATCACTTGATAATTAACTGCTTCGGGAGTACAAGATAATTCTGGATAAGACGCGATTGCTGCCATGGAATGACCCGGAACATCTACTTCGGGCATAATTTCAATAAATCTACCTTTGGCATATTGAATCAACTCTTTTAAATCTTCTTGTGTATAAAAACCGCCGAAATCTCTTGGCTCATTAGGTTCAGGCTTGGAAAATTCCGTAAAACGGCCTGTTTTCTTCACGTTGAAGGCGCCTTTCTTGGTCAAATTTGGATAGGCTTTGATTTCAACCCTCCAGCCTTCATCGTCTGTTAAGTGAAAATGCAAAATATTGTATTTGTATTCTGCCATTTCATCGATAAACTGTTTGACCTCTGCTTTTGTAAAAAAATGTCGGGATACATCAAACATCATACCTCTCCAAGCAAATTTGGGATAATCTGTAATCTTGGCAAATGGAACTTTAATTGACAAATTAGATTTTGCCGATTTACTTCCTAATTCTTTAGGTAATAATTGCGTCAAAGTTTGAATCCCATAGAATAATCCGGCAGCTTCATTGGCAATAATGTGAACACCTTTGGCATTAACAGTCAATTGGTAACCTTCTTTGCCTAATTGTTCATTCTTTTTATTTGTCAATAGCTCCAAACGAATATTTGCCAAATTAGCTTGAGAACCTGTCGCCCAAAGCCATTGGATTTTTCTTTTTCCAATGACCCCTAATTTTTGGTTCAATAAATCATAAGCCACCTCTAAAGAAGAATTTTTAGGAGCTGCTATTATAACATTATTAGCTAAAGCATAATTTCCTTTGCTGTATTCTGCAGAAACTGGAATGGGAATTAAAGCCGGTTCTTGAGCAAAAGAAAAGTTGGAAATCAGTAAAAAAGCAAAAAAAGGGATTTTTTTGAGGTACATCATAGTTTTGAATTGTTCATTAATGAATTAAAGTTCCACTAAAATGTCAAATATTCCAAATGCTTACTTATTTTTGCAAAGAATAGCATTTTTATACTTTAAGAAACAAAATCATGAACGAGTCATTGAGTCTTGCCAACCAGCAAGCTGAATTAACCCATGCCATCGATACGGTCTGGGTAGCACTTTGTGCCGCATTAATTTTTCAAATGGAAGGTGGATTTGCCCTATTAGAAGCTGGATTTGTCCGCTCTAAAAATGCAGTAAGTATCATTGCCAAAGTCATGATTGATATCATGTTTGGGGGTATCGCTTTTTACCTACTAGGCTTTGGAATCGCCTATGGTGAATCAAATGGGTGGTTCGCATTTGAAACGGGCATCATGTCTAACGATTTAGGTTTGGGCTTAACCATTTCTAATTCCCTATTTTGGTTCATCCAAATGGGTTTTGCCATTGCAGCGATTTCGATTGTTTCTGGCGGAGTAGCAGAACGCATGAAAATGTGGTCTTATGCTGTTTATGTAGTTATTTTCTGTGCATTTATGTATCCATTAGCAGTCAATTGGGTTTGGAATCCAAACGGTTGGTTAGCTCAAAGAGGATTCAATGATTTTGCTGGATCTGCAGCGGTGCATGCCATGGGTGGATTTGCTGCATTAGCGGGTGCTATTGTATTGGGACCTAGAATTGGAAAGTACAATGAGGATGGTACAATCAACGCCATTCCAGGACATAATTTAACACTTTCAGCAGTGGGAGCATTTATCCTATGGTTTGGCTGGTTTGGATTTAATCCAGGTTCCACTTTAGCAGCTGTTGGTAAATGGGATTTGATTGGCCAAGTAGCCACCAATACATTTTTAGCTTCGGCCATGGGAGGTATCGCAACCATCTTCTACACATTTTTACGATATCGAAAAGTGGACATTACTATGGTAATCAACGGAGTATTGGCTGGTTTAGTGGCAGTAACCGCAGGTTGTAATGTAGTTAGTCCCAATAGTGCTTTACTGATAGGATTTGTGGCTGGAACTATCGTCGACATGGCAGTAGTCGCAGTCGATAGAATGAAAATTGATGATCCGGTGGGTGCCATTGCAGTCCATGGTGTGAATGGATTCTTCGGAACCATTGCTGTGGGATTGTTTTCACAAAAAAACGGTTTATTTACTACAGGACAATCAGATCAATTCATTACTCAATTATTGGGAGTAAGTGTCATTAGTATATGCTCATTTGTCGTAACATTTGTTGTATTTCATATACTGAAGCGAACCATTGGAATAAGAATCAGCCACAAAGCAGAATCTGCTGGAATCGATGCGGTTGAATTTGGAGTAGAGGCTTACACAACTTTTGAATAAATTTTAGACAAGGAAATCATGAAAAAAATAGAAGCGATTGTAAAACCCTCTAAATTAAAAGCCATCCAAAAAGGCTTAATAGATGCCAATATTCCTTGCATGACCGTGGTACCTGTACGGGGAGCAGGTTTACAACAAGGTTATTCAGAAATTTATCGTGGAACCGAAAAATCCATGATTTTACTACCCAAAGTAATGATCATCTGTGTGGTGAGTGACGAAAATGTGGAAAAATGCTTGGACGTTATCCTGGACAATGCCTCTGAAGGTAATACAGGAGATGGTAAAATATTTATTTATGATGTCATTGATGCCATTCGTATTCGTAATAAAGTACGAGGTGGGGAGGCGATAAAATGAAATATGAATTATGATTTATGAATTATGGAGTAAGAATTAAGAAATTTAAAAAGAAAAAAACTTAAACATCACAATTCATAATTCATAAATCATAATTCATAATTACTGCCATCCGAATAAACATCTCCTCTTTATACCAATTGTATTGACGTGTTTTTTTGATCATTGGGGCATGTTGCCTACTTCGATAGGCAAATTGATCTAATTCTTTTTGGGAATTCCAAAGGCTAAAGGTAGCTTGTTCTACGATGGGCAACTCTCCTACTCCTTTGGCTAATAATAACCCTTCTTGCAATTCAATGTTTTTAGAAGATTCAGGAACATTCATCCAAAAGCGCCAGGCTTGTGACCAACGTATACTTGCCCGAGTGATCACAGCTATTTGTCCATCAAAATTGGAAGGTAAATCATAAAATTGAAAGGGTTGTTGTTGGTTCCAAGTTCCATGACCCTTGATGGCGTAAGCATCCCAGCCAGTTACTTTATCGGATTGACTAGCATATTCCAACCATTGTGCATTTCGACTAAAAAAATCACTGGAATGTGCTTCTGACTCAAATACTCCCAAAAAAGCATAAGTTGAAAAATCAGGAATCAAGGAAAATCCATTTCCCTTTCCAACTCCCAAATGTTTAGCGAAAACCAGACCCTCTCCTTCCCAAGGAGTAATCCTCGATTTCCCCATCGCTGCTAAAGCAAAGCGCTTTTGGGAGAATCCTTTAAATCTCAGAAATCGGATGGAAATAGTTTGCATACATTCAAAGATAAAACGTTTTGGATTAGCAAAAAAATATCAACAAATTGATAATTTTACCAATTTATATACGTATTTTTACTATATGATTCGAAAATAATTATCTTTGTTATGAAAACGAAAGAAAAATCCTACCAACTAATGCAACAGCTACCTAATCCGATGACTGAACTATATATCGTAAACCAAATGAATGAGGGTACGATAGATAACAATTACTTACAGGCAATTAAGGACATTTCCAATTTACCAGATGCAATATTAGCTTCCATTTTGGATGTAACTCCCAAAACTTACAAAACTTATATTACTGGTAAAATTAGATTTAAAGAAAAGATCCAAGAACAAATCATATTGCTTTTAGATTTATACAAACATGGTTTCCATGTGTTTTCCAGTGAGATAAATTTTCAACAATGGTTGGAACGTCCAAATTTTTATTTGGATCAAAAAAAACCCTTGGAGTTTTTAGTCAGCAAGTCAGGAATTACTTTCATTGATGACCAATTAACTGCCATTCAATATGGAGAAAATGCCTAATTCATTCATCGTTTACCGTATTGTAGAAAGCGAATTTGCTCATTTACTTGCCTCTGGCAAAACCAATCGCTGGAATTTCCGAAAAAATTATGTGTTGTACACCGCACAAAGTCGCTCTTTGGCTACGTTGGAAAACCTTTGCCGTTTATCAGGTTTCCCAATCAAGGACTACGTTTGCTTGGAAATTACCTTAGACTTAACATTGGCATCTATTCAAACCGTGGTTAAAGAAAATCTACCCAACGATTGGCAAACGCTCAATGGAATGTATGCGTGTCAACAAATAGGACAATCTTGGTACCTTGAAAAAAAAGACTTAATCCTCAAAGTCCCCTCCGTAGTTGTGCCCGATGAATATAATTTCTTAATCAATACCGAGCATCCCCATTTTAATAGCTCCGCTCATATCAAAAAATCAGAACCCTATCTTTGGGACAATCGATTGTTTTAATGGATCATTTGCTTTAATTTTCACAACATTGAGTTGTAAAAAAAAAGTTCGCAATCACTTTGATAAATATTAGCTCAATTTGAAACAAATTTTTCAAATTCCTTGTTCTACTTTTTATGAATCAACCCAATAAAAAAGGCTTTTATTTCAAAGAATACGAAGAACCGACTTCTTCCCCTTTTGATAAGCTTTTTGGCATCTTTAAAGAATTAATCACCCATACTTCTGGCGATTTTGATGAGGCCATCGACTGGCTGAGAGAATTGGACAAAGAATATGAATTGACCGATGAAAATTACACCATTGATGATTTCATTGAAGATTTAAAAGCCAAAGGTTATATAAGGGAAGAAATAGATGAGGGTGGCGGTTCAGGCAATGTCATAACAGCCAAAACAGAACGTGCCATCCGTCAACAAGCCTTGGAAAATATCTTTGGAAATCTCCAAAAAAGTGGCTCAGGGAATCATAAAACAAAATCCAACGGAAATGGAGACGAACAAACAGGCGAATTTAGAGCCTATCAATTTGGCGACGGACTGGACGGAATTTCCTTAACAGAAAGTTTAAAAAATGCTCAACTAAATCACGGTATTGGAGATTTCGAACTCAGTGAAGATGATTTGGTAGTAGAAGATACACACCATAAATCGCAAATGAGTACGGTGCTTATGATTGACATTTCCCATTCCATGATATTGTACGGCGAGGATCGCATTACTCCTGCCAAAAAAGTGGCCATGGCCTTAGCGGAACTCATCACGACTCGTTATCCAAAAGATACCTTAGACATTTTGGTATTTGGAAATGATGCTTGGGCAATTTCCATCAAGGACATCCCTTATTTAAAAGTTGGGCCATACCACACCAATACCGTCGCAGGGTTACAGTTGGCCATGGACATTTTACGAAGAAAAAGAAATACCAATAAACAGATTTTCATGATTACGGATGGAAAACCCAGCTGTGTCAGAGAAAAAGATGGAACCTATTACATGAATAGCAATGGGCTGGATCCTTATGTGACAGAAAAATGCTATACACAAGCGGCGCAAGCCCGTAAATTACATATCCCAATCACCACCTTTATGATTGCCAGAGATTCTTATTTGCAACAATTTGTGGATAAATTCACCGAGGCAAATCAAGGAAAAGCCTTTTATACCGGCTTAAGAGGTTTGGGAGAAATGATTTTTCAAGATTACGAAAACAACAGAAAGAAACGACTTAAATAACATGATATCAACATTAGGCGAATTAAAAAAAGCAGCTTATCAAAGTAAATCCATCAAAGACGAATTAAGAGATAATTTAATTCAACACTTAAAAGAAGGAAAAAATGTATTTGAAGGCGTACATGGATTTGAAAATTCTGTTATTCCGGAATTAGAAAGAGCTATTTTATCTCGACACAACATCAATTTATTGGGATTGAGGGGACAAGCCAAAACTCGATTAGCTAGATTAATGGTATTATTATTGGATGAATACATTCCATTTGTGGAAGGTTCAGAAATCAATGACGATCCATTCCATCCTATTTCAAGATATGCCAAAGAGTTAATCGCTGAAAAAGGGGATGATACTCCGATTGCTTGGTTGCACCGAGATGAACGATTTGCTGAGAAATTGGCTACGCCAGATGTTACAGTAGCGGATTTGATTGGCGACATTGATCCCATCAAAGCCGCGAATTTGAAGTTATCCTATGCAGATGACCGTGTAATTCATTATGGCATGATCCCAAGAGCCAATCGATGTATTTTTGTCATCAATGAAATTCCAGATTTACAAGCCCGTATTCAAGTTGCCTTGTTCAACATTTTGCAAGAAGGCGACATCCAAATCCGAGGATTCAAGTTGAGATTGCCATTAGATATGCAGTTTATTTTCACTGCCAATCCAGAGGATTATACGAATAGAGGTAGCATTGTTACACCATTAAAAGACCGCATTGGATCCCAAATATTGACCCACTACCCTGAAAGCATAGCGATAGCGAGGAAGATTTCAAGTCAAGAAGCCAAAATCAATGCACAGCAAAGTGAGGTAGTTTATGTACCCGAATTGGCATTGGATTTATTGGAGCAAATTGTCTTTGAAGCACGAGAAAGCGATTACATAGACAGCAAAAGTGGGGTTAGTGCAAGAATGAGCATCAGTATGTTAGAAAGTTTGGTCAGTACAGCCGAACGCAGAGCATTGATTTCTGGAGAAAGTCAAACGACAATACGATTGGCAGATTTCATGGGAATAATTCCAGCGATTACAGGCAAAGTAGAGTTGGTTTATGAAGGAGAGCAAGAAGGTGCAGCCTTTGTGGCTACGGAATTAATCCATTCTGCCATCAAAACCTTTTTGCCAGGCCTCTTTCCGAAAATAGAAAAACTGAGTAAGAAAATCGAAAACACGCCATATACCGAACTAATGGAAGCGATATATGCGGAAGGCGGCTTGGTTTTATACGATGAAAGCTCCGAAAAAGAATACCAAAGCACCTTAGATTCTCTACCCGCCTTAAATGCCTTGATTTCTAAATACCAAAGTCAGGTAGCACCCAAAGACGCCTACTTCTTAAAAGAGTTTGTCCTTTGGGCCTTGGCAGAACACCAAAAACTCGGCAAGGAACGTTTGACAGATGGATTCCAGTTCAAGGATTTGTTGAATGTTTTGTAAGAATAACCAACTAATAAATTAGAATTGTCAATTTATTACAGATAAAATTCAACTTTAAAGTTGAATTTTATCTAATTTTCAATTAATTTTAAATTTCCTAACCATCTTATGAATAACAAAGAGAATGTATTCCATTTTTTGGAAGACTTTAAAACTAAATTAAATATTTGGGATGTTATTTTTAGAGATGACAGAGGTAAAAACACTCAGACCCTTCTAGTCTTAGAACTACCAGCAATTGAAAGAAAAAACATATTAGCAAAACTACAATTAGAAGATTTTTCAGAAGGCCCCCTTGAAGAAAAACTATATAAAGGATCTGAAATGTGGATTTTTGGTAAAAATATCAAAGGTTACGAGATATACATAAAAATAAGTTTGGGAATGAATAATTCCAATGTTTTATGTATTTCGTTTCATGTTGCCGAGCACCCAATGATCTATCCTTTTAAATAAACATAAAATGAAAAGTCCAATTACAAGTAAAGAAATGTCATTAATGAAAGAAAGAAGGACTTTGGATTTCAGAAAAGAGTCGTTTGAGGTCATTTTTCATTATTATTTGTGCCAAGATAGTAAGGAGCAATTTACTAATACAGTAATTGATGAAATCAACATCCAACAAGTTTACAACCAATACCGTGATCGATTGAACATACCATTTCCAGAGGAAATTGCATTCATTCGTGAGCAATATGGCTTATCTGCTGTAAAAATGTCGGAAATTTTAGGATTAGGAATAAATAGTTATCGACAATACGAAGCGGGAGAAATTCCAACCACAGCAAATGCCAAATTAATACTGATGGCTTCAGACCCCTATACATTTATCGAAATGATAAAATTGTGTGGTACACTCGACGCTTCAATTAAAGAAAAATACCTACAAAAAGCG
The DNA here is from genome assembly GCA_044372695.1 of Spirosomataceae bacterium. GTDB lineage: Bacteria > Bacteroidota > Bacteroidia > Cytophagales > Spirosomataceae > Aquirufa. Next base: position 6,422 of record JBILRJ010000021.1, on the reverse strand, counting down.
CAACTCATTTTAAATGAAAAAAATAAAAATTATTCGCAGCGCATCTTAAAAGAATATTTATTGGGTGATCATTTAGCTGACATTTTTTCAGGTTATAGAAATCCAAACTTAGAAAAATTCACTGAAATGACTGTATATTTTTCAGAAAAGCTTGAGCCGTTTAAAACTAAAATGAACAAGTTATTATTTTATGCAGATTTTCTCATGTTTAAACAGTCCTGTTTTTCCATCAGTGGTTTGCGGTACAAAGCTATAGAAAGAGGTCCGGTACCCAACAATTATCAAAGTATTTTTGAATACCTTGATAATACCAATCAAATTGACATTGTAAGTACTGAATTTACTAATGGAATTATAGGTGAGCAATTTAAAGCAAAGAAAGATAGACCGTTCAATGCATCATTATTTTCGGTAATTGAAATTGAAGTCTTAGAAAAAGTTAGCAAATTTTTTCAACATAAAAGCACGTCAGAAACTATTGACATAAGCCACCTAGAAAAAGCATGGCATTATAACCATGAAAATAAGCAGATTATTAGTTACAATTATGCTTTTGAAATTGATTTATAACAATCTGAATTCTGGAAAGAATTCAACATTGGGCCTTGGTAGTACACCAAAAACTCGGTAAGGAACGTTTGACAGATGGATTCCAGCTCAAGGATTTGATGAATGTGTTGTAAGGGAATTTTAATAAATATAAATCCCAAAGTTCGAAATGGCTTTGGGATTTATAGTATAATCAAATATGATTTTCCAAGGCCCAATGAAAAAGTCGTTCGTTGATAGCAATTATTGGAAGCCTAGAGTTGATTGAATGAAGAAAATTCAGCTTTTAAATGGCACATTCAAAAGAAATTACGTGATGTAAAAGTAATTGGTCAAAGACATATAATATTCCTTTAACGTTTATTCCATTAGCTACTGCCATTTTTCTCAACCTACCATCACCAGAAAGTAAAATACCATTCATTTTTACAGCATAATACCAAACAGAACAATCTTCAAAACTTAAGCCAGAGCAATTCCTTAGAATCGCTAAAATTGCGTCGTAATCTTCAGCACTTTCAGTTTTTATCAGTTCTATTTGCCCTGAATGAACGAATACTTCTATGTATTTCTTTTGATTTTCATTTAATTCATCAAAAACAAAATCAGTGGTTTTCAATTCTAATCCTAATTGAATAAATTCATTCATTAAATCCAAGCGGACTAAATCGATTAATATATTAGTGTCATTTATTATTATTTTCATCAATTAATCTATAATAATGTATTCTCCATCAATGCATTAACATTTTGATTCAATAAGGAAGATGCTTTACTAATTGAAATTATTTCTTGAGAAAGAGCTCTATAAACTAATTGTTCAAATCTATTTGACTTTTCAGGTGTTTCAAATCTTGACAAATTAACTTCTGATTTTAACTTAGAGTTTGCATTGATTTTCTTGTAAAAATCCGTTTTTCTCTTTTCTGAGAAAATAGATGCATCTGCTAAACGATAAACAATAGCGGGAATACTAATTCCATATTTTTTTTGCACCTCAATAAATTCATTCAATAAAATCAAATCACGTTTATAGCCAAATTCTTTAATTACTAGCTTTTTAGGAAAGAGAAATTCAGAGGCGAATAAATTGCAGTAAAATTCTTCCTCTTTTACCGACATATTAGAAAGGTTAAGAAGCAAATGACCCAATTCATGAAGCAAAGTAAATCGTTTCCTTTCAACGGGAAAATTCCCATTGACAACGATGACTGGAAATTGATGATTGACCAAAGTGGCAAGACCGTCAAAAGAATCATCCACATCAAATAATTCTACAACTTTTATCTCTTGATCTTCTAACAATTGAATAATATTATGGACGGGATCAAGTCCTATTTCCCATTCATTTCGTAGTGCTAAAACTAATTGTTCAATTTCCTCTATTGAATCAACTTTTTTCTTACCAATTGAATTGTTAAAAGAGGAGTCTATATGCAGCAAAGATTCAATGTCAAGGTAATTTTCTAGTTTGAGCTTGATGAGCTGTTCCAAGGAATCTTGTTTTTTGGCTGAAAAGGAGCTCTTCTTTCGAAAATTCAAAACACCAAATTCAATTTTGCTGGGCATAAAAAAATAATCCATTTTGACCTGCAAGGATTTTCCCAATTTCAACAAATTGGTACTTGTAGGAACAGATTCCCCTTTTTCATATTTACTAATCATTTGCTTAGAAACACCAATCCTATCCGCTAATTCCTGCTGAGAAAACCCTTTCAAAACTCTTGCGTGTTTGATTTTTTGTGAGACTATATCTTTCATATTCAATTATTTGGTTGACAAAATTAGCAATTTATATGCAAACTGTCAACCTAATAGATAAATTAAACAATAGAACCTATTTTAACAATTTACAGCTTTATTATTTTCTTTATGAAAGAAAAAATATAAGTTTGTTGATAATAAAATTAACTGGATAAGCTTTAAAATATCTCAAGCAAGCTTATAAAATCAACACAACATTCACAAATCAATTTTAATTAAAATAAATCATTTCATATTTGGATTATATTTTAATATTTTACTACCTTTGTATTATACAAGTTGAATAATACAATTTGATAGCAACATGGACAACGAAAAAAACATTACAGAACTTCTCAATACTTGGGAAGAAACCTACAAAAAAGGACAACTTACTTTATGGATTTTTCTCTCTCTACAAGATGGGAAAAAGTATGTAGATGAAATTAAGGAGTTTGTAGAAACTAAATCTATAGGGGCAATTACGTGTGAAGAACAAAGTTTGTATAGAGCATTAAGAAAATATGAACACATTAATGTTTTATCGCATGAACTTCGTCAAGGAAACCGTGGTCCAGAGCGGAAATACTATTATCTCACAGAGTTAGGACAAGCTCTATTTGACAGATTCGTTAAAAGAAACATCCAACTATTCTATTCAGAAGAAATTAAAAAACTATTAAAATTTTAAAAAATGAAAATAATAACTAAACATCTAGTAAAATTTACGATCCTAGCAACAATTCTAATTATATTATTTAGATTTTGTTTATCCTATGGAATTGAAAATCAATCATATTTCATAGTAATATTTTCTGCCATCACTTATTCACTTGCAATGTACTTGGCGGGTTGGACATACGGTAAGAAAGACAGAGAATTTTTACCCATACATGATGTTGGTTTCAGATTTCATTTAGTCACCTATTTTACTCATAATATGATTTCAGAACTGTGGTTTATATTGGGATTCAATACTAAACACGAAAACATTGCTGTAATTCATTTAACCGGCATAAGTTGGGGAATTTTCTTAATCATTCATTTCATTTTCTTTTTAAAAGCAAGAAAGAATTCAATCAATCATTTAGACAAAGAAGATTTATTCGATTAAAAGTATCTAACTAAAAAAATAGCCATGAAAAAAATAATATTAGTATTGACAACAATATTGCTTTCCATATCACAAGTTATTTACGCACAAGAAAAAAAACATTTTTCAGTTGGGGTAAATATCAATCAAGTCCAAAATGATTTCGGACTCGGTTTGCATACTACAAGTCCATATTTTGCTAATAACTCTGTTGCCGTAAAACTTGGAGCAAACATACAATGGTTACAGCATATTGATAAAAATGAAACTATATGGAGTCCCTATTATAATATTCAGCTTGGATTTAGAAGTAGACATCCAATTATTAAAGACCGATTAAGTGTATATGCCGAAGGTGGTACTGTTTTACTATTCCCCAATGCAATATTTTCAAACAAGCGAACAATATTTGGAGGTTATGGATTGTTAGGGCTTGAATTTTCAGCTAACAAAAAAATAGGATATTTTATTGAATTAGGAGGAATGGGAACAGGTGCATTAGCTGATAAAATACCAACAAAGCCTATTTATTCTAATGGATTTACATCAAGTTTTGGAATTAGATTTATCTTGTGAAAAAGCATGATGTAAACAACTATAAGTGCGTTGGGCATCTAGCGCAAATAATGAAACCATGAAAAAAAACAAAATCATTTACTGGACAGCTACAGGATTTATTGCCTTGTTTGAAGGAGTTATGCCAGCCTTGACCTCACAAACACAATTAGCGAAATAGGGGATTAGACATTTGGGGTATCCTGCTTATTTTGGGAATGCTTTGGTGAATTTCAAAGTACTCGGAGTTTTAGCATTGGTCATCCCGGCCATTCCTAAGCGAGTGAAAGAATGGGCCTATGCAGGCTTTGCCTTTAACTTCCTTTTTGCAACCATAAGCCATGGAGCTGTAGATGGTATCAATGGACAAACCTTCTTACCTTTAGTGTTTTTTGCTATTTTAGGAGTTTCGTACGTATATTATCATAAAAAATAAGAGAGATAAGAAGAGAGTATATAAATTGAAAAATTAGATTAAATAATCCATCAATCTTATCGAATGAATAATAAAACCATACATACCTATTTAAGCCTTTATCTATTTGATTTTTTTATTCTTTGAGTAATGCCATGTTTTATGAAAAAAATTATTTGCCATAATTTTGATACAATAATATCGCAATTATCAATTCCATTCGTGCTATTGTTCATCCTATTCTCTTGTTCAAAAAATACGGATTCGCTTGCTCCACCCGCCCCAGCAGAGGTAAACAACTCCCCCGAAATCATCATTACAACCATATTAAGCAATCAGGGGATTATTTGGGGATTTGATGTTTTACCCAATGGAAATTTATTATATACGCAAAAAACAGGAAGCATACAGTTACTCGACGTGACCACGCGCAACACCGTCAATATTACGGGTTTGCCAAACAATGTTTCGGCTGCTGGGCAAGGTGGAATGTTAGATTTAGCCATAGCACCTGATTACGCAACAAGCAGAACTGTATTTGTGACCTACAGCATTACTGGTGGCTTTCTTGCACTCGCGAGCTTCGTATTGAATGGTAATTCAGCGACAAATTGGAAAATACTGATGTTAACTGAATCGGCATCAACTTGGAATGGACACTTTGGAAGTCGTATTACATTTGGAGCAGACGGTAAATTGTTTTGGAGCGTGGGGGAAGGTGGAAACGCAAGTCTTGGAGGTGCATCAAGCGCTCATCAAAATGGACAAAAGCTGAATACAATTTGGGGAAAAATACATCGATTAAACCTGGATGGAACAGTACCAGCCGATAATCCAATAATACCAGGTCAAAATATTCGAACCTCCATATATAGCTATGGGCATCGGAATCCGCAGGGAATGGCATTTGAACCTAAGTCTGGCAATCTATTTATCAATGAGCATGGTCCCAATGGTGGTTGCGAACTTAATAGGATTAATGCGGGAAGCAATTACGGATGGCCTTTATTCAGCAATGGCATTAATTATAATGGGTCCAACATCAGTAATGGTCATAAGGCCGCAGGAATTACAGAACCACTAAAATCTTGGTCACCGGCAATGGCACCTTCAGGACTTACTTTCATCAATCACCCATCTTTCAAAGATTGGAACGGAAATTTGCTCATGGGAAGCTTGACTCGCAGACAATTAGTGATGATAAAAATGACCAATGGAGTTCCACAGACTGAAACCATTTTGCTTGAAAAGTATGGACGAATCCGAAATGTAAAAATGGGCCCCGAAGGCAAAATTTATGTAAGTGTAGAAGATGGAGGCAGATTACTTAGCATAACAGCAAAAGGAAATTAATATAAGATGCTCAAATAAAGTTTTCAAAGTAACATTGTTTACTTAAAATTCTGTTCAAGAAACCTTATCATTTCATTGACAAAATAAGCTATTTTTGAAAACCCCAAAAACATGAAATATTTAATCTTATTAATCATTGTATTGTTTACTGCAAACTTTGCGGACGCACAAAGAATGTATGATGGAACAGGAAGGCCAATCGGGAGAATAGATGCCGAGCGATTTTATGATGGTTCAGGGAGACAAATAGGTAGATACGAAGCAAATAGAATGTATGATGCAAAAGGACGGCCAATCGGAAGAATGGAAGGCGATAAAATATATGATGGTAACGGAAGACCCATGGGCAGAATAGAAGCTAATCGCTTATATGATGGATCAGGAAGACAAATAGGGCGAATGGATGGGGATCGAATTTATGATGGTTCTGGAAGACCAATTGGAAGAGCCGAAGGATTAAGAAGAATGCAAATTATTTTATATTTTTATTTTTTTATGTAATTAACCTTCGATAAGGTGAATTTATAAACACATATGGAAAAAATTACCCCTTGTTTCATCCATTCAGATTCATGATACAAGTGTGCCGACCACTGTTTGAAAAACAAAACAACCTAAGTATTAAAGATAAACTTTCATGTGCAAAACAACATTCATTAAAAACATCAGCTTGGTTAACGAAGGACAGATCATTTTAACAGACGTACTTATAGA
>JBILRJ010000020.1:0-20385 GCA_044372695.1 Spirosomataceae bacterium | reverse complement strand
TCTACGGCACGTTGAATTACCTTTTTTAAGGGTTGATTGATCAGATTTTGGGCAAATGTTTGAAATGGTACATTAACCAAAAGGAAAAGCGATAACAATCTCAACAAATAGGCCATTATAGTTCCTTCGGCTTGATTCTCAATACACTTATGGCTCCAAAAATAAAAAACACACCCGCCATTAAAATCGCATAAATGGATTGTCCATTGTAAAAATGTTTGACAATCGGTCCGCCTATAATACCATTCACAATTTGAGGAAAAGTGATAAAGAAATTGAAAATCCCCATGTAAACACCCATTTTATTCATCGGGATGGAACCTGCCAAAATTGCATAAGGCATAGCCAAAATACTTGCCCAAGCCATTCCAACACCTACCATGCTAAGAATTAGCCAATTGGGATCTGAGATGAAATAAATGGAGATCAAACCCAATCCACCTGCTACCAAAGAAAGAGCGTGGGTTTGATTATTGCCTATTTTCGCGGCTATTTTAGGTAAAAAAATGGCATATATAGCTGAAACACCATTGTAAACGCCAAAAATAATTCCTACCCAATTGCCTGCTTCTTGATAAAGTTTAGAACTATGATCTTCAAGTGAAAGTCCATACACATGGTTAGCAATTGCCGGAGTACTAAAAACCCACATCGAGAACAAAGCGAACCAAGAGAAAAATTGAACCCAACCCAGCTGACGCATGGTGTAAGGCATTTCTTTGATGTAGGTAAAAACAGAAAACAACGTATCCTTTGAATCACCCTCCTCAAAACCCATGTCTTCCCGCTCTTTGGGCGAGTATTCTTTGGTTGTCAGAATGGTCCAAATGATGGCCGCAATAAAAACGAATGCACCAAAGTAAAAGGAATATTTAACATTTTCAGGAATTTCCCCCTCGCCAGCCTCAATGGATAAGCCAAAATAATTACCTAAAATATAAGGCAGCCAAGAACCTAAAACGGCGCCTATGCCTATTAAAAAAGTTTGAACTGAAAATCCTAAGGTACTTTGCTCCTCCGGTAAATTGTCTGCAACCAAAGCTCTAAATGGCTCCATGGCCACATTGAATGAAGCATCCATCATCATTAAAATACCTGCACCCACAAAAATGGGTGGTAAAAAATTGGCTAATTCGCCAGAATGAGGGAAAAACAAGAGGGCAGAAGCGGCCAAAATGGCACCACTCAAGAAAAAAGGTTTTCTTCTACCTAAAAAATTCCAAGTACGATCTGAATAGAAACCGATAATCGGTTGAATGATCATACCTGTTAAAGGTGCGGCCAACCAAAACCATGACAATTGTTCCACATCAGCCCCAAAACTTTGAAGAATTCGGGAAGCGTTTCCATTTTGTAAAGCAAAGCCAAATTGAATCCCTAAAAATCCAAGGCTCATGTTGAAAATTTGTCCTAAAGACAAACGGGGTTTTTGAAATAATTTCATGGTTGAGTCAATTTAAATACAATGGCACTATTGGCTGGAATGGTTAAATTTCCATTTTCCACCTTCACATTATGGATGGTTTCCGGTGCGATAAACGTTTTGTGTTCTGTTAATTGATAGCCTTTCAAACCCATCATATCCAAAGCTAAACTTGGAATGTTGATTTCAAATTGTCGGGTTTCTTTGGGTTCAAAGCTACAAACAATCAAATACTGCTCCTTTTCGGTATATCTTAAAAAGGAATAGATTTTATCTTTGGGATAGGAGTCATTTTGCGCATATTGCAAATCAAAGAACTCGCCATCCTGAATCGCTTTATTTTTCTTGATATAGGACAATAAATCGGAGTAGAAATGATCCACCTGTCTTTCAAAATGGTTCAGTAAACCACCATCAAATTTCCCCTCGTTCAACCAGCGTTGATGCGTATTAACCGCCCAAAAATCGAACATACTGGTACGGTCGTCGGCTTGATTAAAACCTTCCTTGTCTTGGGCTTTTTCCCCAAATTCTTGTCCAAAATAAATCATCAAGGGGCCATCATGCAAAGCAGCTGTAATGAACATGGCTGGAATGGTTGACCAAAAATTGTGGGCTGCAAAAGCAGGAGTATTCAAACGATGTTCATCGTGATTTTCCAAAAAACGTAACATGTGATTCGAAAAATCTCCGGATTCATTTTGCCAAACTCGCGTGATGTCTTGCGTGGTGGAACCCGGTTTCAATTCCATTAAACGTCGCAGGGCATCATACAATCCCACTTTATCGTATAAATAGTCGAAGCCTCCTTTAAAAATATACTCCTTATACAAATTGGGTTGATAAATTTCAGCAATGAAAATAATGCTCGGGTTTTGCAATTTGATTTTTGGAATCGCATATTCCCAAAAATCTACTGGCACCATTTCAGCCATATCGCAACGAAATCCATCCACACCCTTTAAAGTCCAATAATTCAAGACCTCCAACATTTTTTTCCAGGTGTCGGGTATGGCTTGAAAATGCGTTTGTTGCTGATGTTGAAAATCAACACCATAATTCAATTTTACCGTTTCAAACCAATCATTGATGGAAGGTTGAGCAGAAAATACATTATTACCACTGACTTTGGCAGGTCTTTCTACATAAGGAATGCTTGACTTAACAGGGGAATTAACACCTTCGGGAATGGAAAATTGAGTACCTGGTAAATAATAAAAATTGTTATTGGCATCAAAAGAAACATCCGTACGATCATTGACTCCAAAATCAGTGACACCTTTTGGTTTTTGATCAGAATAATATTGTCGAGCCAAATGATTTGGCACAAAGTCTATGATTAATTTTAGTCCTTCCTTGTGTATTCTTTGCAGCATTTGATCAAATTCATTCCAACGATTGGAAGGATTGTTGGCAAAGAAAGGATTCACGTCATAATAATCCTTGATCGCAAAGGGTGAACCTGATCTTCCCTTTACCACGTCCGGGTGATCCAAATGAGATCCAAAGGCTGTCATATCCTCCATCGTGGCGTGTTCAATTAAACCCGTGGCATATAAATGAGTAAAACCCTTCTTTTTTAATGCTTTTAATCCTTTGGTAGAAACATCCTCAAATTTGGTTACGCCATTTTCAGTTAAGGAACCATTCATTTTCAATTGGGTATTTTTATTTCCCCACAAATGGAACATCATTTGATAGACAACAAATTTATCAGAAGTACTTTTAGGAATCATAGAAGCGGATTTAGTGAGAAAGGGTGCAAAGCACAAGCTGAAAAAACAAATACAAAATCGAAAATTAATTTTAAACATCTCTAATTATGAAAATAAACAGTCTAGCACTGTCTTTTTTACTTTTTTGCGAAGTGTAAAAATAATAATTTTGCTGAATCAAACGAATTTTAATCATAAATCATGTCAAAATATACCGTGTGCCTTTTTGATTTAGACGGAGTGTTAGTCGATACTGCCGTCTATCATTTTCAGGCATGGAGAAAATTAGGGGAGAAATTCAATTTTCAGCTTTCAGAAGAGCAAAATGAGCAATTAAAAGGCGTTTCTAGAGTTGAGTCTTTGGAGAAAATTTTACAATGGGCAGGTGCAGAAGCGACGCAAACACAAAAAGATGCTTGGTTGATTGAGAAAAATGAACATTACTTGGATTTAATTTCCAACATGAATCCATCTGAAATTTTACCCGGAGTTTTGGATTTTTTAACACAAATTAAAGACTTAGGATATCAAATTGGTTTGGGTTCAGCGAGCAAAAATGCGAGCATCATCTTAGAAAAAACCCAACTAATGCCATGGTTTGACATACTCATTGATGGCAATAAAGTTACTAAAAGTAAACCCGATCCAGAAGTATTTTTAAAAGGGGCAGAAGGTTTACGAGTTTTAGCAACAGCATGCATAGTTTTTGAAGATGCTCAGGCGGGAATTGATGCTGCTATTTCAGCCAACATGAAAACCATAGGAATTGGGCAAGCCGAAAATTTAAAAGGTGCTGATAAAGTCATTCCATCTTTTGAAGGAATAAATGCCAGCGAATTGTTGAATTTTTAAAGACAGGCTAGCACTGAATTTGATAGTCATAAATTAGCGTTATTTTTGTAAGATTAATAAGACCGAGAATTTCTAGATAAATGAAAGAATACCTTAAGCATGATGAATGGAAAATTATTGAAGATCAGTTTCATCCAGCATTTAATGAAATAACTGAATCCGTTTTTTCTTTAGGAAATGGCCGAATGGGTCAAAGAGGTGGATTTGAGGAAACCTATACAGGAAAAACCTTACAAGGCAATTACGTAGCAGGGGTATATTATCCCGACAAAACTAGAGTAGGTTGGTGGAAAAATGGTTATCCAGAATATTTTGCCAAGGTGTTAAATGCCGCCAATTGGCTTGGATTAGAAATAAGCATTGACAACGAAATAGTCGACTTGCATACTTCCCAAGTAGATGCGTTCTACCGTGAACTTAACATGAAAGAAGGTCACATTAAAAGAACTTGTCGCATTACTTTACAAAATGGTAAATCTTTACAAATTGATTCTATCCGTTTCAATAGTTTGAAAGATGATGAATCTGGCGCTTATTCGTTTTCGATTACTCCATTGAATTTTTCTGAACCAATCAAAATAAAGGCATTTATTGATGGAGATATTAAAAATAAAGACTCCAATTACGATGAAAAATTTTGGGAAGAGGTAAAAGTTGGAGCTAATCAGAATCGCTCATTTGTTTGGTCAAAAACCAAAAAAACAGGATTTGATGTGATTACAGGTCAGCAGGTAGATGTATTTCAAAATCACAAAAAAATAGGTGTCAATACTGCCATCGAAACAAAAGAAAAATACGCGTCATTGTCTTTTGAAATAAATGGAAACATTGACGAAACAATCACTATTATTAAATATGCGGTCAATTTAAGCTCTGAAAACCATCCGGTTGCAGAATTAGAAACTAGATTATCGGCTTATTTAGATAAGATTTCTTCCAAAGGCTTTGCTCAAATGTTACAAGAGCAGGCAGAAGCATGGGCGGAACGTTGGGCGATTAATGATATCGTCATTAAAGGAGACGTTGGAGCACAACAAGGTATTCGATTCAATATTTTCCAATTGAATCAAACTTACACAGGAGAAGACGAGCGATTGAACATTGGCCCCAAAGGATTTACAGGAGAAAAATATGGCGGATCTACTTATTGGGATACGGAAGCCTATTGTGTGCCTTTTTATTTGGCTACAGCGCCAAGTAAAGTCGCTAAAAATTTATTGATTTACCGTTGGAAACAATTGGGCCGTGCCATTGAGAATGCTGAAAAATTAGGATTCAAAAATGGTGCAGCGCTTTATCCCATGGTAACCATGAATGGTGAGGAATGTCACAATGAGTGGGAAATCACCTTTGAAGAAATTCACCGAAATGGAGCAATCGCTTATGCGATTAAAGATTATGTAGAGTATACAGGAGATCGTAAACATTTGGTGGAGTACGGTTGGGAGGTATTGATTGGCATTGCTCGTTTTTGGGCGCAAAGAGTCAATTGGTCTGCGGATAAGCAAAAATTTGTCATGCTGGGCGTAACAGGTCCCAACGAATACGAAAACAACGTCAACAACAATTGGTACACGAATTATTTAGCAGCTTGGTGTTTGAAATACACCATAGAAGTTTACCAAGAAATCAAACAAAATTATTCATCTGAATTTCAATCAAAATTACAATCAACGAATTTTGCGGAAAGTGAATTAAGTCAATTTCAACAAATCATCGATTTCATGTATTATCCGAAGGATGAAAAATTGGGGATTTACTTACAACAGGATGGATTTTTAGATAAAGTCATTGCACCGGTAAATAGCATTCCAGCAGGAGAAAGACCGATCAATCAAAACTGGTCTTGGGATCGAATTTTACGTTCTTGTTACATCAAACAAGCGGATGTGTTACAAGGCATGTATTTCTTTGAAAATGATTTTTCGATGGAAGAGTTAGAAAGAAATTACAATTTTTATGAGCCCATCACCGTTCACGAATCTTCTTTGAGTCCATGTGTACACAGTATTTTAGCTGCAAAATTGGGCAAAGAAGATAAATCGTATGAATTCTATACCCGAGCGGCAAGATTGGATTTAGATGATTACAACAATGACACAGAAGATGGCTGTCACATAACCAGCATGGCGGGTACGTGGATGTCTATTGTGAAAGGATTTGGGGGAATGACAGTACAAAATAATCAATTACATTTCAAACCATTTTTGCCTCAGCAATGGAACGAATATTCTTTTAAGATTAACTTCCGTGAGAATCATTTAGAAGTAATTGTCAATAGGGAAGCTGTTCAAATCAACAATTTATCTAATCCTGACTTAACCCTTACTATTCATGATAAGCCCTATTCTGTGAAAGGAAATGCTGAGATTATTGTTAAATAAAATGGATGGGGAAATGTGAATTTAGCGTTCGATAGTGTATTCGCTAACAGCTAAATCATTTAGCAACAATATAAAGCTGGCTTTGAAAACCTCATTTACTGAGGGTATTAAGGCCAGTTTTGAAATTAATCAATTAGTTGATTGAAAATACAAGTTTTATTCTGGTTTATTTAATTAGATTTTTTTAGGGGAACCAAGTCCCCTTACCCCCTGCAATTTACTGGTTAAAAAGTTCAGTTGTTTGATAAAATGACTGATTAATAAATACTCGTTTATAATGCAGTTTACTTACTAATGCGAATTAAGGGTTAAAAAACATTGGGATCATTCGTTAAAAAATTTATTTATGGCCAACGCTTAATCCTAGCGAAAGATTTGAACGCAGCGGCAAGGCGGAGCTTTGACAGTGCGCATGGGATATGTGCGTCAGGGTCAAAGAAAATAGCCGTGAGCGAAGAGCAAATCGTTCCGCTTGCGGATTCGCATTGGATTAAGCAAAAGAAAAAAGTTTTTTTGTTTCTTTTTTTTCAAAAAAAGAAATGCCATAGAAAAAGAATTAGCCCATAAATTGCATTGTAATCGAAGATATGGCTTTCCCGCAAACTATTAGCGATCAAATTGAATTGCTAATTTTAACCATTAATTCGCATTACTAATTCATATTCCCTGACATTTCTCAAAAAAAACGAAAAAACTTAATTTCAACAAATTCATACATCTGTTCTAAAAAAGAACAAATTGCGTTGGTTGAGGAGTTGAAGCCAAAAGTGGCAAGAAAGAGAAGCGTAAATTGGATATGTAAACACTTGGATTTACAATAATAAATAAAAAAGGCTACTCAAATGGAGTAGCCTTTTTTAATGGTATTGATTCAAAATTTATTTCAATAAATCTATATCAGGAGTAGAAACATCGGCTAAAGTTACACCACCGCGTTCCTTCCTTGCAATTCTAGAATACATGCCGAACTCTTGAGAGAATAAAAAAGTGAAAAACAATTTCACAAAAGAGGAATGGTATTTCAAATTGTCATAGAACTCGGGTGCCATGGCTTTCAGCTTAGGCAAGTTGTTCCAAGGGATAGACGGCATGTCGTGGTGTTCATTGTGATACCCCACGTTCATGTTGATGCCATTAAGTCCACCATAATAACTGTAAGTTTCTTGATTTTTATCCAACACTAAAAAGTGTTCTTGAATCCATCTAGCTCCCAAAGGATGAAGTCCTACTGAAAACATAAAACTTAGACCCATATAGGCCAAAGCCGGCCAACCCCAAAAATACACTACTAAAGCATCAAAGCTCAATTGCGCTACGATGTTCATGATGACATAGCGGTCAAAAACCGCCAATTCTAGACAACGTAGGGTACGAATGGCTTGAAAAAATGGAAATAAAGCTAACCAAATCATTTTTCCGATGAAATAATTGTTGATCAATTTGGCTTCCCAATAGTCGGGTAAATCCGCATCCAATTCATGAACACCTTGAAATGCATGGTGTTTTAAATGATAGTTTTTAAATGAAATGGCAGTGGGCATTAAGGAAGGGAAATTGGCAATAATACCTGCCAAAACATTCCAAGATGTTTTTTTGAAAACTAAATTGTGAGCAGTTTCGTGGATACAAACAAAAAGTGTGTGCGTTGGAAATGCGCCAACAAACCAAGCAACAGCTACGATTAACCACCAAGAAGAATCCTTTAAAAAGTATGCTAAGGTTAATTGTAAACCCACACAAGCTATAATCCAAAGTAGAGTAGCAGGATTCTTACCAATTAATTTTTTAACCTCAGGGTACTTTTTGATAATCTCCCTTGTTCTTGCTCTGTGAGGCTCCGGATCATTGACCCAAGTAAAATCTTGTGAATTAGACATTTGTTTGATTTTTTAGACTTGCAAAGATAACCATATATGCAATTTGCCTTTCATATTTGAATAAAATATTTTGTTGTGACAATTTGGCAGAATTTAAACCTGACATACGCATTGGCACTATCCTTGTAAGGTATAAGCAAAATTTAAAAAAATAATCATGGGAAAAATTATTGGAATCGACTTAGGAACCACCAACTCTTGTGTGGCGGTAATGGAAGGAAATGAGGCTGTAGTTATTGCTAACTCAGAAGGAAGAAGAACTACTCCATCTATTGTAGCATTTTTAGAGAATGGAGAACGTAAGGTAGGAGATCCTGCGAAAAGACAAGCGATAACTAATCCACAAAATACCATCTCATCTGTCAAAAGATTTATGGGAAAAAAATACTCAGAAGTAAGTTCTGAATTGAAAACGATTGCTTATAACATCGAGCAGGGCAACAACGACACGCCACGTGTTCGAATTGGAGACCGCTTGTATACACCTCAAGAAATTTCAGCACAAATCTTAACCAAGATGAAGCAAACCGCTGAGGACTACTTAGGACAAACAGTGACAGAGGCTGTTATCACAGTTCCGGCTTATTTCAATGATGCAGAACGTCAAGCTACAAAAGAAGCTGGACAAATTGCCGGTTTGGAAGTAAAGCGTATCATCAATGAGCCTACTGCAGCAGCCTTAGCTTATGGAGTAGACAAAGGTGGTAAAGACATGAAGATTGCTGTTTTCGACTTAGGTGGTGGTACATTCGACGTATCTATCTTAGAATTAGGAGATGGAGTATTTGAAGTAAAATCAACTGATGGTGATACGCACCTTGGTGGTGACGACTTTGATCAAGTGATCATCGATTGGTTGGCGCAAGAATTCATCAACGATGAAAACATTGATTTACGTAAAGACCCAATGGCTTTACAACGTTTGAAAGAAGCTGCTGAGAAAGCTAAAATTGAATTGAGCTCAGGAGCATCAACAGAAATCAATTTACCTTATATCATGCCAGTTGACGGAATCCCTAAACACTTGGTTAGATCATTGACTCGTGCTAAGTTTGAGCAAATTGCTGACAGTTTAATTCAACGTACTTTAGAGCCTTGCAAAAGAGCGATGAAGAATGCTGGTTATACCAACTCTGACATTGATGAAGTAATCTTGGTAGGAGGTTCGACTCGTATTCCTCGTATTCAAGAAGAAGTGGAAAAATTCTTTGGCAAAAAACCTTCTAAAGGAGTTAATCCAGATGAGGTAGTTGCTATCGGTGCAGCGATTCAAGGGGGAGTATTAACAGGAGAGGTAAAAGACGTATTGTTACTTGATGTAACTCCATTGTCTTTAGGAATTGAAACTATGGGTGGTGTATTTACCAAATTAATTGAATCAAATACAACCATTCCAACAAGGAAATCAGAAGTGTTCTCTACCGCTGCAGACAATCAACCATCTGTTGAATTGAATGTATTGCAAGGAGAAAGACCGATGGCCAAAGACAATCGTTCATTAGGACGTTTCCATTTGGATGGTTTGCCACCTGCACAACGTGGTACACCACAAATCGAGGTTACTTTTGACATTGACGCGAACGGTATCTTAAACGTTTCTGCCAAAGATAAAGGAACTGGTAAAGAGCAAAAAATCCGTATTGAAGCTTCCAGCGGATTAACTGATGCGGAAATCGAAAAAATGCGTAATGAAGCAAAAGCTAATGAGGCTTCTGATAAGATCGAAAAAGAAAAAGTAGAAAAAAATAATCAAGCTGATGCTTTGATTTTCCAATCTGACAAGCAATTGAAAGAATATGGCGAGAAACTATCAGAAGGAAATAAATCTGCTATCGAGTCAGCTTTAAGCGAATTAAAAGTAGCTCATGCTTCTCAAGATTTAGCCTCTATTGATGCAGGATTAGAGAAATTGAATGCTGCTTGGACGGCTGCATCTCAAGAAATGTACGCTGCAGGAGAAAATCCTGGAGGATCAGATGCTAATCCATCGCAAGATAATAATGCGGATGCTAACGGAGGCGCAGAAGACGTGGCTTTTGAAGAAGTAAAATAATCTTTATTTAGTCAAATAAGGTAAAATGGTGAGTCAATGGAAACATAGACTCACCATTTTTTATGCTTGGATAATCGAGTCCCAAAGCGCAATGCGATACTTCAAGGATTCGACAGCCGCCAACTCAGCCTTCTTCCAATTATCTTTGTCTGAACCACAAAGGGATTCAAGCATTTGATAAGCTAAATGGCTGTGATGATCTCCATCTACCTCTATGTGACGATCTAGGTAGTAAACCAAGGTTTCAATTTTTTCCGGCGCCTCTTTTCTTAAATTATCAACAATTTGTTGAAACATTCCTGGAATTAAATCTTCCCGACCAAAGGTGAAAATGGCAGCTATTTCTACAATTGATTTTTGTTGAATACTTTCAAAAGTAAATTTTAAAAAGTCACGAATACCTTTGTTCAAGGAGGAATTTTCTAAATAATGTAACACCTCGGCCAAATTAGCGCATTTTAATAAATCATGTAATTCGTCCATTGGTTGAGCACCTACTTCAGACATCGCCTTAAGGTACAATTCAAAATGGCTGGTAATTTGCCCGTGTTGATCCACATCTGATTCTTCTCCTAATACAATTTCATTGATTAAAAAGCGGGTTTCAGGAGTACCAACGGGTTTCCAAGGCATATCGACGCAAGTCAATTTTTGTTGTAGTTTTTTTACTAAAGACATAAAATCCCACACAGCAAAGACATGAAAAGACATAAATCTTTCTAATTCCGTGGAACTCTTGATGTAGGTATTGATGGGATGATGATAAAGTTGATTTTGTAAAGGCTGAATGGCAATTTTTAATTCTTCTATTTGTTTCATTTTAACTTGAATGAATGGGTGTATTTCTAAATTTCAATGGACTTGAGGTTCTTTGATTGCTTTGAGCTAAAATTTCAGCAACAATCGAAACCGCAATCTCGTCAGGGCCTTCTGCTCCAAGGTCTAAACCAATAGGAGAGGAGATCAACTGCTCAGTCAAATTAACACCAGATTCATTTAATTGTTTTAGCAATTTTTGCATTCTCAACTTCGGACCTAAAATACCCCAATAGGCAAAAGGTTCATGGGAACTAAATTTGGTCATCAATTCCAAATCTTTTTCAAAATCATGTGTCATGAAAACAACATAATCAGAAGGAAGAATGGGCAACTCATCAGACCAATCAAAAACTTTCTCACAATGGATGGTATGACTGGATTTCATTTTTAGTTTATTTCCAATCCAAAAAATTCGCCAACCCAATTGATGACAGATTTGAATTAAGCTTACTGAATCAAATTGACTCCCAAAAATCCAAATACGGGGTTGCGTCGGAATTAATTCTGTCAATTGACAAAGCTCCTTTTCCATCAAAGTTCCAAGTTCAGAAGTAGAACCGTTTAATATCAATTGACTTGAAAAAATGGATTCATCCGGATTATTCAAATTCCATTTGGAATGGATCAAGCTATTTTTGTCTCCAGTTAAAGCTTGTTTCAGTAATTGAGAAAAAAGAGTAATTTGATCAATAAATGGATTAATTAAAATATCAATTTTACCATTACAACCTAATCCAATGCCTAATTCAAAAGGGTCCTCCTCGCGCGTGTCATAAGTAACAAGTTTATAAGATTGAGAATCCATGGCTAATAAGGCCTTTTTGAGCATATCACCTTCTAAACATCCACCACTGATACTTCCCAACCAAGTTCCATCTTCTAAAATCAGCATCCTTGCCCCCACACGGCGGTAGGCAGAACCCTCCACTTGAATCACAGTAGCAAGAGCCATTTTCTTTGAAAGATCTAAGTTACTTTCAATGTGTTGAACAATTTGTATCCATTCTTTCATCAATCGATCATTTTATTAAGTTGCTGAATCAAATAACTTAGAGCAAAATCAATTTCTTCCTGCGTGGTAAAAATACCCAAAGAAAGTCGGACACTGGCCATTGACAAATTAGCATCGTGGCCCAATTCCAACATGACATGACTAGGTGATTGTGATTTCAGATTACAAGCTGATCCATTGGAAAGCGCAAGTTTGGAAAGCGTGCGAAAAAGCACTTCCCAATCAATCCCTCTCACTGAAAAATGAACAATTTGTGGAATTGAATGTTCAATTGCAGAGTTTAAAATAATGCGATCGGACAAAGTTTCACACAAGTTCTGAATAATTTGATTTTTCCAGTTTACAAAATTGTGTTGGAGATTCAAATAATCTGGTAACAATTGGAAGGCCTTCGAGAGCGCCACGATCAAATGAGTGGGCAAGGTACCTGCTCGTAAACCTCTTTCCTGGGTGCCCCCAAAGACAAGGGGTTTCAACTGAATGGACTTGTTATTGATGATTAAGCCACCTATGCCTTTGGGGGCATAAATTTTATGTCCAGAAAAAGACATTAAATCAGGCATGAAATCAGTATCCAATTCAATTTTACCTAATCCTTGGGTAATGTCAGAGTGAAAAACAAGTTGATTTTCTTTGCAAAAAGCGGCTATTGGGGCTAAGTTTAAAATGGTTCCAATTTCATTATTCACCCACATCAACGAAACCAATTTGGTATCAGGCTGAATTGATGCTTTCAATGATTCCAGTGAAATTTCACCCAAATGATTCGGCTTTAAATAAGTCACTTCCCATCCGCATCGTTCATAATGTTTAAAAACCTCTAGAACTGCCTTGTGCTCAATGCTAGAAGTAATGAGGTGACCTTTTTCAACACCAGCCAAAAATCCTTGAATAGCTAAGTTATTGGATTCTGTAGCCCCTGAGGTAAAAATAAGTGAAGAAGGCGCTAATTTAAAATACGAAGCAATGCTGATTCTGGCTGAATCAATCGCTTCTGCAGCTTTCCATCCTTGCAAATGCAGAGATGAACCTGAATTGCCATAATTTTCCTTTAAATAAGGCAACATCACTTCCAATACATCTGGATGTACAGGAGTTGTGGCGGCATAATCAAAATAGATGGGAAACTGCAAAGCCTATGTGAGTTATCAGGCAAAGATAGGGATAAAAAAAAAGTCCCGAAATAAATTCGGGACTTTCATAGATATTAACTCAATTTTTTAAAGACTGCTTTGAAAGCCTCTGGATGGTTCATGGCAAGGTCAGCTAAAACTTTGCGATTTAAAGTCATACCAGATTTATTAAATTTACCCATGAAAGCTGAGTAAGATAAACCTTCTTGGCGAGCGGCAGCATTGATACGTTGAATCCAAAGTCCACGAAAATCTCTTTTCTTAACTTTACGATCGCGGTATGCATATTGCAAACCTTTTTCTACTTTGTTTTTAGCAACGGTCCAAACGTTCTTTCCGCGGCCGTAAAAGCCCTTGGCTAATTTTAAAATCTTTTTTCTTCTAGCTCTTGAGGCTACATGGTTGACACTACGTGGCATACATTTTTTGTTTTTTGAAATCAGGCGCTTCTTGCGAAAACTTTTTGTGCCTTATTTCTGGTTGAACAATAACTTAACTGATAATTAACGACCTAATAATAAATTTACGCGGTCCATATCAGATGGTGACACTAAAGTTGCGTGAACTAAATTACGCTTTTGTTTAGTTGTCTTTTTGGTTAGGATATGGCTATGAAAAGCGTGTTTACGCTTTATCTTACCTGTTCCTGTTACTTTGAAACGTTTTTTCGCTCCAGAGTTTGTTTTAATTTTTGGCATCCTAGTAAAAATTAAATGTAAAATTGGAATGCAAAAGTACAAATTATACCCTGAATTCCGTCTATGTTGAATAAAAAAAATACAAAATTATTTCTTCAATGCCTTTGGAGAAAAAATGATACTCATTCTTTTTCCTTCTAACTTAGGCATATCATCTGGTTTACCTACGTCTTCTAAGCCTTTGGCAAAATTCAATAACAACATTTCACCTCTTTCTTTGAAAACAATGGTTCTTCCAACAAAATGCACATAAGCTTTTACTTTGGCACCTTCTTTTAAGAAATTGACGGCATGTTTCAATTTAAAATTAAAATCATGCTCATCAGTATTTGGACCAAAACGAATTTCTTTGATGACAGTTTTGGTGGCATTTGCCTTGATTTCCTTTTGTTTTTTCTTTTGATCATACTTGAATTTAGCATAATCAATTACCTTACAAACAGGAGGGGCCGCATTAGGAGAGATTTCTACCAAATCTAAACCTTGTGACTCTGCGATGGAAATGGCTTTTGAGAACTCAAAAACACCTTGTTCTACATTTTCTCCAACTAATCTAACTTCAGCAACTCCGCGGATCAATTGATTGATACGATAGGGCTCTTCTTCTCTTTTGTTTCCTCTGTAATTGTTATTGGGGCGTAAAGCCATAGAAAAAATTTAGTTTAATGTTATTATTAATTCGAAAGCTAAATCAAAATTAACGGATTTGCAAACTTATGAGCAACAACAAGTTGATATTCTTTATTTATTAAAGGTTTCGTAGGTTAATTGTTGGATTTCTTCTTGTGCTACTGATATAAACGCATCAATGGACATAGAACCTAAATCTCCTTGGCCCTTCTTTCGAATACTCACCAATCCTTCAGCTTGTTCTTTTTCACCAACAATGATCATGAACGGCACCTTGTTTACTTCAGCATCACGAATTTTTCGTCCAATTTTTTCATCACGATGATCTACATAACCCCGTAAATCTTTTTCTTGAAGACGTAAATAGATCTCATTGGCATAATCTTCGTATTTTTCAGAAATAGGTAAAACAGCCAACTGATCAGGCGATAGCCATAATGGAAAATTACCCGCCGTATTTTCAATTAAAATCGCCACAAAACGCTCCAAAGAACCGAAAGGAGCACGATGAATCATCACCGGTCTGTGTTTCTGATTGTCTGAACCTGTATATTCTAACTCAAATCTTTGAGGTAATTGATAATCTACCTGAATGGTACCCAATTGCCATTTTCTACCCAAAGCATCACGTACCATAAAATCCAATTTAGGACCGTAAAAAGCAGCTTCACCATACTCGATAACCGTTGGAAGCCCTTTTGCTGCAGCAGAATGAATAATGGCAGCCTCAGCCTTGTCCCAATCTTCGTCTAGACCAATGTACTTTTCTCTATTTTCCTTGTCTCTCAAAGAGATTTGAGCTGAATATTCATGAAAACCTAGGGCTTTGAACACATACAAAACCAAATCAATCACTTTCATGAATTCACTTTCCACTTGATCTGGGCGGCAAAATATGTGTGCGTCATCTTGGGTAAAACCTCTTACACGGGTTAGACCATGTAGTTCTCCTGATTGCTCATATCGATAAACCGTTCCGAATTCAGCCAAACGAAGTGGTAAATCTTTGTAAGACCTAGGTTTTGTTTTATAAATTTCACAATGGTGAGGACAATTCATCGGTTTTAAGAAAAACTCTTCGCCTTCATCCGGAGTATGAATAGGCTGAAAAGAATCTTTGCCATATTTGGCATAATGTCCAGATGTCACATACAATTCTTTACTAGCAATGTGTGGGGTAATGACAGGGGAGTAGCCTGCACGCACCTGAGCACGGCGTAAAAAATTCTCCAATCTTTCTCTCAATAATGTTCCTTTCGGCAACCACAAAGGCAATCCTAATCCCACTTTTTCTGAAAAAGCAAAAAGCTCTAACTCTTTACCTAACTTCCGATGATCTCTTCTTTTAGCCTCTTCTAATAAAAACAAATACTCCTCTAACTCTTTTGCTTTAGGGAAAGTAATGGCGTAAATACGCGTCATTTGCTTTCTTTTTTCATCTCCACGCCAATATGCACCTGCAACACTCAGTAATTTGACTGATTTGATAAATCCTGTTTGAGGAATGTGAGGGCCTCTACATAAATCCGTAAATCCACCCTGACTGTAAAAAGTAATGGATCCATCTTCTAGACCTTCCAATAATTCCAATTTATATTCATCGCCTTTTTCCTGGAAATAGGCCAAAGCATCTGACTTAGAAACCGATTTTTTCAAGTATTCATTCTTTTGCTTAGCCAATTCAAGCATTTTATCTTCAATCAACTTGAACTGATCAGATCCAAAATCTTGACCCATTAAATCGATATCATAATAAAAGCCTTGTTCAATCGAAGGCCCAATTCCAAACTTTGTTCCAGGAAATACAGCCTCGATTGCTTCCGCCATTAAATGCGCTGAAGAATGCCAAAATGTCTTTTTCCCTTCAGCATCATTCCACGTAAGTAATTGTAAATCAGCATCTTCATGAATAGGCGTTGAGGCATCTACTACGGTACCATTTAATTTGGCAGCTAATACATTTCGAGCTAAACCTTCAGATATTTGCAATGCAATATCCATTGGACTCGTACCTTTTTGAAATTGACGGCTTTGTCCGTCAGGAAAAGTAATTTTGATCATCATAAAAAATTTGTGCAAAGTTACTAAATATTGAAGCAAAAAATAGGAATGATGTCTAATTTTCGACCTTAATTTTGTTTGTCGAGTCGCTCGAATTTGCTGACGTCAAATAAAGTGAATTCCGGTATCTCTTGAACAATTGGCTAACTTGTATATCAGTTGAATATGATTTTCTGACTGAATCAAGAGCAGATAAACTTTCCATTCTTCGTCCCACATAGGTCAAGCAAATAGCTTTCATCAAAAGGGCCTTAGCAAAAATAGATTCAGTTTTAGAAATTTGGGCATAATAACTCAAAGCTTTTGAGTAATTTCTGGATTTAAAATAGAAATCGCCTAATTCAAACGTTAAATTTGAATTATTGGGTAACAAATTTTGAACTTGCAAATAGACCTTTTCCGCTCGATCGACTTTATTCATACTGGACAAAAACTTGGCCCAAAATCGCATCAAATGAGGGTCAGATGGGTATTTTTTCATCGTTGACAAAAGTTCATTTTGATAAATTTCAGCTTTTTTGAAAGAAAAAGTATGTTTAAAATAAAGTTGTTGAACAAAATTGTGTTGGTTGGAAAGCTGCCTAATCATACTCAAATCATTTATCCAATTCATTGATTCATTCAGGATCATTTGATCCATTAATTGATAAACCAATGGCTGACCTGCTTCAAATCCCAAGGTCTTTAATTTTTGAAAATGGTATTTCGCTTTTCTAAGGTCATTTTTGGCAAGATAAATTTGAACAAACAATACATTGATGGCCACAATATCTTGATTTGTGTTAGCAATCAGTTTTAAATCTTCCAAAGCAAGGTCATACATCTCCAAATGATAATGAATTTCTGCTGATAAAAATACATAATCTGTATCAGTAGCACCGCCCTTCAATGCTCTAAGTATATCTTTTTGGGCTTTGAGATAATCACGCACCTTCAAATATTCTTTAGCTCTTAAAAAGTATAAATTGGAACTCGCATCTGACTCGATGAGAGTACTTAAAAATTGAATGGACTTCTGTGCATTGACTGGATGTTCCAGAACATTGAAAGGTGGAATAATATCCCCTTTCTTTTCTGAAGTGGAATCACAAGAGCTAAAAAAAACAATAAAAAGTACTAGTAGAATATTTTTCACTAAAAACCGATTTCTAACAATAGAGGAAAAAATTCAAAATTGTTTGTGGGACTTTTATATAAACACCTAATCCCAACTTCAATGGTTTGGGAAAAACGCAAAAAACTAACTTGTGACATTAAATCTATCCCTAAAGATTGAAAATTTGTTATTTTGGAGGACTGATTGTTTCGATTGATGCCGACTCCTTGGTCTAAAAACAAATTTCCTTTTAAGCGTTTAAAGTACATTAATTTACCCAAATTGAAATCCGTATTGGCTATCGGAAATTTATATTCAACCGAATAAGAATGATACTCAGAAAAATTTTGATACAAGTCTCCTCGAGGAATTTGCAGCGGACTAGCAAAAAAATAATTGCCACGCATTTGTTGTTGGTAACCATAACGCAATAAGATACCGTCATGTTTGCCGATACCTGGCAGAAAAATACGTGTCTGAATCGACCACAACTCTGCTCTGATGGATTGTTTTTTGGGCATAGATTGCCAATAAAAATTCAAACTTAGCCCTTTTCGAGACTGAACATCCAAAGCCGATTTGTTCAACAATTTGTAATAATTAACCTGATTAATCGTAGAGAAATAGGTTCCATCAAACGCTTCAGAACTGTATCGAGCCGGCAATTGATATCCCTGAATTTGCATAAAGGAATAATTATGGATCAGTGTTAAATTTTCTTGATAAGCTGAATGGGTCAAATTGAAAGGTAAGCGCAAACCAAAATCTAATTTATTTTGCACCCAATTGTCTGTCCTTAAACTATCTAAAGGTGTTTTTCTATCAATGTACAAACTTGTAGAACGATTACTTCGGACGATAGATAGATCGAAAATTGGGTACCATTTTTGCAAGGAAAACTTGGCAAATTGAGACCAATTTCTTTCATTGGCATTGTACATTAACCCAGCGCCTAATTGTAAAGTATTTAAGATGTTTTTGGAAGCGATTGATACTTCCAATTGATTATTTTGTGCAGAAGCTAGCGGCCCCCAACTGTAGACATTCAACCATTGACGAAACTTTTTACTAGAATATGTACGAAATTGGGTAGTATCCTTCTGATGAACATAGGGCTCAACTGTAAGTTGAATCACAGGTAAACTATCCAACAACAGTTTTTTCTCAACGATTTGCAATCCTTTGGCAGTATAGCTAGAATACAACATTCTTTGTCCAATTTCATTTACCGATGGGTGGTAAGCCCCCCAAGTGGAATTAGTTAGTTTTGAAACATGATTCGTCTCCATGTTCCATGCAAATAATTGATCAAGCCCATTGTCAGGTAAATTAAAAAACACCTTGCCCTCTGATAAAAAAGGACTTGATGCATTATTTTGACCTAAATCAATTTGATTGATCAAGGTATTTTTTTTCCAATCCCAGACAATAATTTTTTTTCGATTCTCTTTTTGGTGAATAAATACCAACTGATTGGAATTTGAGATTCGCGGTTGCACGGCCATTTCATTGATTCCCATTGGAAAGGAATTAATGATTTCCTGGGTATTAAAGTCAAAAACGATGATTTCAGAACTTCCATCGTCATTTTGTTGTATCAAAGACAAATATTGAGAATCAGGACTAATGGAAGGACTCATCCATTTTAAACCAATGTCCCAATACTTTTTTTGATTATTTTTTAAATCAAAAATCAATACTCGAGAACCTTGCTTTTGCCCCCATCTTGCATGAAAAGTCAATTCAGACAAAACAACAAAATCCTTGTTGGCAGACAACATTTCATCATCTGCTTTGGGTCCTAATTTAAGCAACTCCAATTCAACAGGTCCCTTGAATTTGACCAATTTGGGTATATCACCTAGGCCAGATTTAATGGCAACAAATGATTCGTAGCCAGTCCACTGCGGATATTCGTATTGAGTAAATCCTTTTTTAATGGGAGTACTGCGTAGAATAGGATTATCCTGATTTTGAAGAGCATAAACTTGGGCAGAATCCCTCAGCTTATTCAACAATTCTTTGGTGTAATCATCGATATTTTTTCCACTTAACTTTTTAACCGAACGAGAAAAAGCCATTGGTTTCATGGACTTGAATGTACCTTTCCACAATTGATCCACAGCTCCTTCTCCATACCGAGTAAGAAATGAATTACTGAGGGTTTGGCCAAAGACGTAATGATTGGGAACTAATTCTCTATATGATTTAGCCATCATTTTCCCATAAGAGGGGAGGCCATATTCCGATAAATAGGCAAACAAAGGAACGTAAAACTGAGGAATTTTACTTCTACCGCTGGGATTCATTCGAGTCTCAGTTTCCACAGCGTCTCCCTCAAACAGCCAATTGGGAATGTATAATGTTGAAACTCCAGCCAGGAAAGAATTCCCAAATAACCATTGACCCCATTTGCCCAAGCCTCTCCGAGAAAGCTCATTTTGATAAACGTGTCGCAATTCATGGGATGCCAACAGTTCATGCCAATGATTGATGGATAATAAAGAGCTATTTTGAGGTTTTGTGGTAAATAATTCGACTCTCGGTGCTTGCAGAGAGACAAAACCATTTGAAATAACCCCTTTGTTTTGTAAAATAATGTTCCAAGGCCGAGCCTTTACATTTAAACCTT
>JBILRJ010000205.1:0-5610 GCA_044372695.1 Spirosomataceae bacterium | reverse complement strand
GATTTGAAGGTACAATCCAAAGAAATTCAAGCTCGATTGGCAATGGAAAAAATCAAAGTTTCTGAAGACAAAGAAATTATTGCAATGATAGCGTATCTACAAAGATTAGGAACAGATATCTCAAAAAAATAACCATATGTTTAAGCAATTTATTTCAGTCATTCCCGGTGCAGATGCCTTTATGATCTTTTCATTGGTGGTATTTATGGTATTTTTTATACTAGTGGGAATTTATCTGTTTTGGATGGATAAAAAGCACCTTACTAAAATGGAAAATTTACCATTTGAATAGGTATTCATATTTTGGAGAATTATAAATCATGATAAAAATGACCAATACAACCGAAATTTGGTTAATGAGTTTAATCATTTTAACAAGTATCGTTATATTATTTGTAACCTTACAATTATCGTCTGCTTTGAAACGACTTTCTCAAGTAGAAGGTACCGAAGAAGCAAAAAAAAGTAGAAGTTGGTGGGACAACTTCACAGGTTTACGGCCTATCGAAGAGGAAAAAGATATTGAGATGGAACATCAATACGATGGGATTATAGAATTAGATAATCCTACACCACCGTGGTTCATGTACCTATTTTATTTAACTATCCTTTTTGGAATAATTTATGCCGTCAATTACCATTTTTTACAAGATGGAAACATTCAAGATGCGGAATACAAAGAGGAAATTGCTGTAGCGGAGAAAGTGAGAGACGCTTACATGAAAAAATTTGCTAATTCAGTGAATGAAAATAATGTAACAGCTTTAACTGCCAAGAAAGATCTTTCAGAAGGTGCCGAAATCTACAAAACCAATTGTGTGGCTTGCCATGGAGACAAAGGTCAAGGAGGGGTTGGTCCAAATTTAACAGATAATTTTTGGTTGCATGAAGGAAACATAAAAGCATTATTTAGAACAATAAGCAATGGTATTCCTGAAAAAGGGATGATAGCTTGGAATAAAACATTGAACCCTATACAAATTCAAAAGGTTTCTTCGTTTATACTATCAATCAAAGGAACCAATCCAGCAGGTGCAAAAGAACCTCAAGGAACAGAAGAAAAATAAATTATAATAAACTTACTTACAAATTAAAACTATGGAAAAGAACATCGGAAAACGCGATCGATTATTTAGATTCTCTGTCGCCATTGTTTTGGGTATTTTAGCGTATTCAAAAATAATTCCAGCGGATTTGGCAATCCCTGTGTACATCATTGCCGGGGTAATTGCATTAACTGGATTATCCAGAATCTGCTTATTGTATAAACCCTTTGGAATTTCAACCTGCCGAGAACAGTAAATTAAATTTTAAAAGGTCCGGCAACGGACCTTCTTTTTTATGTCGAATATCAATTTAGATAATGATGATTACCGAAATCATTTATACAACCAATCCAAAGACGGGAAGCGTCTATGGGTATATCCAGGAAGAATTATAGGAAAACTTTACAAACTTAGAAGTGCTTTTGCCTATTTTTTATTAATTGCTTTATTCGGATTACCTTGGTTAGAAAGAAAAGGGGAACCTTTTTTTCTTTTCAACATAATTGAGCGAAAATTTATTTTTTGGGGAGTTCCCTTTTTTCCACAAGACTTCCATTTGGTGGCTATTGGATTGGTGACTTTTTTAATCTTCATCAGTTTATTTACAGTAATTTTTGGTCGAATCTGGTGTGGATGGGCATGCCCACAAACTATTTTCATGGAAATGTTCTTTCGCAAGATTGAATATTTGATTGAGGGTGATGATAAAGCGCAAAGACGCTTAGATGAGAGTCCTTGGAATCAAGAAAAAATCCTTAAAAAAGGATCCAAGCATTTACTATTTCTGATTATTTCATTTGCTATTGCCAATACTTTTTTGATGTATATCATAGGCAAAAAAGAATGGTTAAAATTAATCAATGAACCTGCAGTAGAACATTTAACAGGTTTTATGGCTATTTGGATTTTCACAGCTGTTTTCTATTTTGTTTTTGCTCGATTTAGAGAAATGGTTTGTATTGTGGTTTGTCCTTATGGAAGATTACAAGGCGTATTATTAGATAATAATTCCATATTGGTCCAATATGACCATAAAAGGGGAGAGCCTCGTGGGAAAATTAACAAATCGGATACTACAGAGAAAGGGGATTGTATCGACTGCCATTGGTGTGTTCGAGTATGTCCGACGGGCATTGACATCCGAAATGGAAGTAATCAATTAGAGTGCATAGGCTGCACAGCTTGCATAGACGCATGTGATGAAGTCATGGAGAAAATTAAAAAACCGAAAAACCTAATCCGCTATGATTCTTTAAATGGAGTTAATTCTGGTACAAAATTGAAATTTAGTAAACGTATCATGGCCTATTCTGCTTTACTGGTTATTTTATTGAGCGTTTTTGGCTATTTATTACTAAGTAGAAAACCTTGGGAAAGTACCTTGTTGAGAACGCCAGGAATAACTTTTCAAGTGGATGAAAAAAAACAAGAAGTAAGTAATTTGTATCAATTAGAAATTCTCAATAAATCATTGGAAGATCAGAATTTTAAAATTGAAGTGGAGAAACCTTTTTTCATTGTTTGGGTAGGTAAACCGATTTCTTTTTTAGAAAAAAGTGAAATGAGTAAATCTGAATTCTTTATTAAGGTCAAAAGTGGCACTAAGACGAATCATGATAAAATAAAATTACTGATTACGAACGCTGACGGAGAAACGGAATCTTTAAAAACTAGCTTTATACAACCTGATGAATAATAAAAACAAAGGCTTCACTTGGGGCCATGGGATCGTTGTTACTTTCTTGTTATTTGGACTATTTATGGCTTATTTCTACATCAATATGTCGAAACAGGAAATAGATTTAGTCGGCGATCATTATTATGAGGATGGTCAAAAGTTTCAAGAAAAAATTGAGATTAGAAAGAAAACTCAATTATTGAAAAACAGTGCTGAAATTAGTTTTGATTCTTCCTATCAGTTGGCTAAAATTCAGATTCCCATGGGAACAAGCCAAATGAAAGTGGATTTTTACAAACCCTCCACGCAGAAAGAAGATCAACATTTCATTTCAAAAGAACCGAAAGATGCTGTCTGGATAGTAGAAACACCATTTTTAAGTAAAGGTCCATGGAAAGTTACCTTGTCTTGGATAAATAAAGGCGAAAGTTATCAAACTGAATCCCGTATCGTTATTCCTTAACATGCAAACTTGGTATTATACTTTTTTAATTGGTTTAGCTGGTAGTTGGCACTGCATAGCCATGTGTGGTCCATTGATGATGCATGTCAAAGTTCAATCATTCACCCATCCCAAAACCCGAACGAGAAGTATTTTATATCAATTGGGCCGAATATTCATGTATGGACTCTTAGGCTTTATCGTTGCTAAATTGGGTTCTGTCTGGATTTTACCTTCAAGCTGGTACTATTTCTATTTTTTTTCGGGATTTATTTTACTTTTACTGACGCTAGGTAAGATTGGGGATTCTTTACTAGGATTTTTATATACATTTTTGGGTAAGCCAATTCAAAAAATAGGTTCAAAAATCGGTGTGGCAGGTTATTTTTTATTGGGCATGAGTAACGGCCTTATGCCTTGCGGATTGGTTTTAGGTGGATTAAGCGTGGCCTTGATTCAACCCAATGCTTGGATGGGCTTTTTAAGCATGATTTCGTTTGGGATAGCCACGCTTCCGGCACTTCAGGCAAGTTTTTGGGGAATGAATTGGCTTGAGAACAAACATCAAAATAATATACGTTATATCAAGTATTTAGGCACTTTAGTGGCTGTTATTTTACTGTTTAGAGCTACTTATGGAATTGTGGCCAGCCAATCTAATTACCTAAAAAACGCCAAAATCACTCCGATTGTTTGTCATCCGTTTTAGGAAGAGAGAAAACGGGAAAAGAGAAGACTAGAAGAGAGAAAACTAGAAGAAAATGGGTAGAGAGAAGAGAGAAGAGAGAAGAACAATAAAACGCGCTCGGCTGTGCCGAGTGTGTACTATGAATTGAACTTGTAGTTCAATTACAATTTACTCTTCTCTCTACCCATTTTCTCACTTCAAGTCTTCTCTCTCCTAAAATTTCAAATCCCTTAATCCATTCACATTCAACAATGTCATTTCAGCACCTTTTATTTCAATCAGCCCTTCCTTTTTGAAGTCGCTGAGGGTTCTAATGACAGATTCTGTCGCAGTTCCCACTCGGGAGGCTAAATCTTCTCTTGATAAACGAATAACCACTATTTCTTGAGACTCCTTACCATAAGTGATAGCTAGATCGTACAAAGCCAAAGCCACACGTTTTCTGAGCGATTGATAGGCCATTGAAAACAATAATTGCTCATTTTTAATTAAATAGGATGTTAACGCTTTTCTAAAATGGATTTCAAGATGAATATTTGATTTCAGTAATTGATTAAAATCACTAGCCGAAAAACTCATGACTTTACAATCTTCCAATGCCTCTGCACTTTCTCTGTAAGCTTGATTTTCCAGAATATCCACAAATCCAAAAAAATCACCTTCATGGATAAAAGAAGTAATAAAATATTTACCTTCTTGGTTTGTATGAAAGGTTTTCACTTTACCCTGTTGTAAATAATACACCCTTATAGGCGAGTCGCCTTCAGAATAAACCGTATTCTTTTTATGGAAAAATTGAAGCTTCTTATCGCCTTCAAAATGTTCAAAATCTAAAAAACTGATGGCCTGTTGAGCCAATTCCAAATCCGATTTATTTTCATCAACTTTTATAGCAAGCAGTTCATTGCCTTTCTTTTTCAAACGAGATTCAATAGCTCGTAACAACTCTACTTCTTGAAAAGGTTTCGTCAAATAATCATCGGCACCCATTTCCATGCCTTTTCGCATATCACTTCGATCTGTTTTGGCAGTCAAAAAAATAAATGGAATTCTAGCTAAACTGGGCTGAGTAGAAAATACCTGCAAAACACCAAAACCATCTAAATGGGGCATCATGATATCACAAATGACTAAATCAGGAAGAATCGCTTTCGCCTTTCGGACACCTTCAATGCCATCTGCTGCCACCTCAACCTCATAGCCGGATAGTTCCAAAAGCTCAGCCGTATTTTCTCTAATTTCGATACTATCTTCGATAATTAATATTCTTTTACTCATCATAGTTTAATTCAGGAAAATGGATAATCAATTCCGTACCTTTATTTAATTCACTAATAATTTCTAAATTTCCTCCTATTAAGTTGATATAACGACCAATCAAATAGAGTCCTAAACCAGTACCCGTAACGCTGGTTGCATTGTTTCCTCTAAAAAACCTCTCAAACAAATGTTTTTGGTCTTCTTTACTAATTCCTATCCCATAATCTTTTATCTTGATCGTTAGGACTCGATTTTTCAGAAACACATTCATTTCGACATTTTTCTCCGAAAACTTCAATGCATTGGATAAACCATTGATTAATATTTTACGAACGATGGAAAAATCTGAAGTCCAAACAATATCTGTTTCCAAATGTAGAATAATTTTTTGTTGCTGTTTTTCATAAGGTTTCAAATCAACCAACAGATCTTCCAAAAAATCTTGTAAATTCAGTAAGGAAGGATGCAACTCAATGGTTCCTGATTCTAATTTTCC
>JBILRJ010000204.1:0-5620 GCA_044372695.1 Spirosomataceae bacterium | reverse complement strand
TATGGTGGAGATGCGATTGGAGGCATTGTCCTCATGGAGCCTAACTCATTACCTGACACCTCCGGAATCAAAGGGGAAATACAAAACATTTATTTCACCAATGGGCGCCAATGGGTACTTTCCGGAAGCTTAGAAGGTGGAATTGCCAATTTAAAAGGTTGGGGATGGAGAGTGCAAGGCACCATCAAAGACGGAGGAAACATTCACTCAGCTAATTACCAGTTGGCCAATACGGGCGTCAAAGAAGAAAACTTCTCCACGCAAATTGGCTACAAATCGAAAAATTGGGGTTCAGAAATCTTTTTTAGTCGATTTCACAATATTATTGGCATCTATTCAGGGTCACACATTGGAAATGTAGGAGATTTAGAAGCTGCAATAGCTAGAAATCAGCCAGCCAAGCAATTCACTCCAGAGCAATTCACTCGTTTCATTGACCGACCTAATCAAGATATAACCCATGATTTAATCAAATGGAAAAGTCACTACCAGTTGACGAATGGTGCAAGTATTCGATCGACCTTGGCCTATCAAATGGATGAACGATTTGAGCTTGATGTACTTCGAGCGGGAAAAAACGTGAATAATTTGAGATTTCAATTAAATACCATGACCACTGAGTTCATGTTTGACGAAACAAATACACAAAAAGCGTGGAAAGGCCAATTTGGACTTACTACTTTGCACCAAGGAAACATTACTTCCGGACAAACTGTTGAAAAACCAACCATTTCATCCAGTCTTTTACCCAATTATTTCCAAAGCAATTATGGCATTTTCGCGATTGAAAAATACATCAAAGAAAAGTATGAATTAGAGGTGGGTTTTCGATATGATGCAAAATTTTTGGAAACCTACAGACCAATTATTAGCTACACAGATAACATCAAGAAAGACTCTTATGTGTTCGACGGCATTTCCGGAAGTATCGGTGGAAAATACCATTGGAGTGAATTTGTGGAAAATCATTTGATCATTGCTCGTGCCTTCAGAGCACCAAGTCCAAATGAGCTATTTTCTTACGGGGTTCACCATGGTGCAGGTTCGTTTGAAATTGGAGACGCTAATTTATCTGGCGAAACTTCTACCAACATCAGCCTAAATACACTTTATGCTAAAAACCATTGGGATATTGAAGTTGGCCTTTATCATAATTACATAAAGAACTTTGTCTACTTGAGACCCATGATAAATGATGGAGAGCCCATTTATTTGAGAACTGTTAGGGGCGTATTCCCGGGCTTCGAGTACCAACAGATCGATGCAAGCTTTCAGGGGATCGATGGGAAAATATCGTACCAATGGAACAAAAACTGGTCCATCACTCATAAAACAAGTATCGTTAGAGCTTTTGATCAAAAAAATAATCAATACCTTGTTAATATTCCAGCAGATCGATTTGAATATCAAATACGCTATCAATTCAACAAATCTCAACAATACATCAGCCTAGGAATAACAGATGTGTTAAGACAAAAACGGGTAGAGATAGCTTCTGATTACGCTTTGCCCCCAGCGGGGTACCAATTGGTCGAACTAAATTGGGGTTTAAAATACCAAAAATTCGATTTGGGAGTTCGTATAAGTAATGCTTTAAACTCAGCGTATAGGGACTATATGAATCGGTTCAGGTACTTTACCGATGACCAAGGCAGAAACATTAGCGTCAGGGTTAATTATCGGATTTAAGAGAGAAGAGAGAAGAGAAGAGAAGAGAGAAGAGAGAAGAGAGAAGACAGAAGAAATCTAACAACTTATTTTCTTAGCCAAGATTCCGGATTTTGACGGACTGTATTTTTCCAAACTTGAAAATTTATTTCAGCTGTACCATCTTCATCAGCTGCAACCGAACCAATCCGTTGGCCAGTTTTAACTCGCTGACCTGTACTAACTGATACATTTTCAAGCTTGCTGTATACCGTGAAATAATCGCCATGCTGAACCGCAACAACCATGTTAATACCGGGAATGTTCACAACCGTTTGAACGACTCCTTCATACACCGAATGCACGGCCGATCCTGGCGAGGTTTGTATATCTATACCATTGTTATTGATCATTACTCCCTTTAAAATGGGATGTTTATGCACTCCAAAATGATCCGAAATGAATCCAGAAGGCACCGGAAATGGCATACGACCTTTTAATGCTCCAAAAGAACTAGCTAATTTAGCTTCTTCTGCATTCATGTAATAAGTATTACTTTCTAAAGCAGGCTGCTTGGTGATGGATTTTTCGGCAGCGACTTCTTTTGTTTCCGCTTTCTTTTCGGATTTCGCCGACTCACTCACCGTAGCATTGGACTTAGTTGATTCTTTTTCTGTTTTTCCCGCATAATTAGGGGTATTTATATCCGTTTTCAAAACAGGTAGCGCAGGTTTATTCACTTCCATTTTTTTCGCTTGCTGAGCCATTCTTAAGCGACGTTCTCTTTCCTGGCTTTTCTGGATTTCCCGCGCAACAATACCCGAAATCAAATTATCCAATTTACGAATAGACAACTTTTTCTTTTCTAATTCCAGCTTTAATTTTTTTTCTTGTTGAGTCAAAACCGTTACTACCTTGTCCTCCTTTGTTTTTAGTACCTCGAGTGTTTTTTTCTCTTTTTCTTTTTCAACAATGACTTTCTTTTCTTCTTCTTTTTTGAAAATCACTTTCTGCTTTTTAGTCATTAAATCTTCACGCGTTTCAAAAATTTTATTGGCTTGTTTTTTGCGATTTGTGGTATAATGTCTTAAATAATCAAAACGCTTAACGAATTCACCTAAATCATTGGAAAAAATCAAGAAAGTCAATTTATTGTAAACGGTAGACGTTTTTTGTGCTTCATACAACATTACAGCGTAAGCCCGTTTTAAGCGTTTGAGCTTTTCGGCTAACACGTCACTTTCTCTTGCTAATTTATCAGCTTCATTGGCAAGCATGACCTGATTTTCTGCCAAAATGGTGATTTGTTTCTTTTGAACGCCAATTTGCTGTTTCAAAACATTCAATTTCCCTATTGAAGCATTTTTCTTTTTGGACGTTCGAGAAATAATGGAATTCAATTCCTTTATTTTTGCCAAATTTTCTTTTTTTTGCTGTTCTAATTGAGTTTTTTTATCAATTTGAGCAAAGGTTTGAAAACCGGCTAGCACACTAAAAACCACTAAGATTACACAAAAATATTTCAACATTATTTTTTCAATAATTTTTCAGGAACACGGAAAGGAAAAGATAAAGGAGTATCCAAGAGTTCAACTTTTGAATATTTAATACTAATGACCGTTTTTGAAACTTGATTTTGTTTGTTGGTCACATCTAAAGTGATGGAACTTGAAAATGGAAACAAAATCTGATTGATGGTAGAGAAATCTTCGAAATCCATCGTTAATTTATTCTTAGCCGGTTCATCGCTCACCAATAATTTTTTCAATTTTCGATTAGGTCCCACAAAGTTGTCAATCTTGATTTGCCCTTCTTCTTGCTTGAAGATAAAGTGATCATTTTCCCTCAGTACCCTCGAATTATTTTTTTTGAAAGGTTGATTTCCGACAATCAAAGATTGTAAAATTTGGTAGTCCAATTTAAAACCCATCAAAACACTCAGACTATCATAAGTTAAATTATAATATTCATTGTTGATTTTGTGGTAAAATTGCATTCGGTCTTTTGAAAATAAGCCTGTAGCACCTGTAATCATGGAAACCGACACATTTACCCAAATGAGACTATCTTTTTTCACCCGGATGTCAACGGTATAATTATCTTGGTTTTTGTCAGTTTTCCAAGAAACCTTAGATCTTGCTTTCAAATAATTAAAATTCAATTCTTCAGACCGCAATTTCAAGTCTGGGCTTTCTACTATAGGTTCTATTTTAGGGGGGATGATTTTAACAATCACGGTATCTATGGAACTCTGCGATGGCTTTACGGGGATGGAATCCAAGGCTATTTGTTGAACATCCATCAAGGGGACTGCCTTTTTCGCACAAGATAGAACTCCCAAGGAGAGCGCCAGAAAAACAAATGAAAATAAAGAAGCCTTAAAGGGCATAGGTCAAAGTTGGATTTACAAAATTATCTCAATTTTCCGAATATTGTTTCATCTGAATTTTTTTATCTAAAATAATACTCGATCCGGGTAAACTTTTGGCCTTTTTCCAAGCTTTTAAGGCATCCTCTGTTCGATTTGCCATGGAAAGTGCATCTCCATAATGCTCCCAAACGATCGAACTTTCCATTTTATCTCCTAAAACAGCACGTTCCAAGTACTTAACGGCCAGGTTGTATTCTGCTTTTTGAAACATTACCCAAGCATAGGTATCCAAATAGGTCCCATTGTCCGGAAACTTCTCAACCAAAATTTTCGACATCTGAGCGGCCTTTTCCAAGTTCACTTTCCGAAGGGATAAATAGTAACTGTAATTATTCAAAACGTGTTCATCATCTGGATCCACTGCCAAAACCTTATCAAAACTTTCATCCGATTCTTTATGCCGACCCATCGAATGGTAATTATCGCCCAAAATAGAATATAGCTGAGGATACCACGGATCTTTCGAGTTTACATAGGCGGAAGCAGTTTCCAAAGAAGCCAAGGCCTGGAAGTTTTTACTTTTCATGAATTGAGCGAAACCCAATTGAAAATACAAATAACCTTGATTAGGGAAAATTGTTAAAGCCTCCTCCACATGCACGATGACACTATCGACCCTTTCTAGTTGAAAATCAATTTCAATCAAGCGCTGCCAAATATCCATTTTATCAGGATCCAAGCGAATCGATTTTACATAAAAGACTTGGGCCGCTGGGAGTTCATCCAAATTAGCCAACAAATTGCCTTTCAAGGAGAGAAATTTAGCATTTGAGGGGAAAACCTTTAACACCTGATCAATCAGAGCGGAAGCTCCTTCCACATCTTGTTTTTGTTTAATCGCTGAAAAGGCATTCATCGTCATGTACTTGACCATACTTTCCTCTATCAAAGGATCCTTCAAGCTATTGGCGATGGACTGAAATGTGAGATCAAGGCGATTTTTTTCAAGGTAATATTTGGCAAGAAAAAGATGGGTTTGCCCCATTTCAGGATATTTTTCGGTTAATTTGCGGAGTTGATTTTCGGCATCTGGCCATTTGGAAAAATCCAGAATACCAAAGAATTCCCATGAAAAAAGCGTTTCTTCAGGGTTATCCATGACCAAGTGTTCCCCCTCTTCTATCATTTGAATGAAATTGTTTTGTTTCAAAAAAACAAGTTGCTTCATTCGATATATTTCGGATAGCTCATCATAAGCAGGATTCAATTTATTGAGCGCAACCTGCGCCAGATCATATTGCTCTTGAAAGAGATAAGCTTGAGCTAAACGAATGTTTACATCAAAACGACCTTCATCAAATTGAGCTAATTGCACCAAACATTCGATGGCCTCCGAAAACTTGTGATCAGCAGTTAGTAAATCAGCATAAAACAAGCCGTAATCAAGTGAATGAGGTGATAATCGATTGGCCTCTTTCGCATATTGCAAAGTACTTGATGCATTTTTCACTTCTAAATGTGCTTTAGCCAAATAAAAATAGATGGCAGGATCATTTTTTTCCTTTTGCAACAAAGCCTCCCAAACGGCAATCGCTTCAGGAT
>JBILRJ010000203.1:0-5638 GCA_044372695.1 Spirosomataceae bacterium | reverse complement strand
GAGGATCAATGGTTTCTGCTCCTTGATTTAGCACCTTAGGTTGTTTGGGAATTCCATATATGTGTTGGGGGAAAATCAACATAACAATTGGGACTAAACAATAGCTCAGAGCTGCGAAATAATTAATGGAATAAGCATTGATTTCCGTTTTTCCATGATTGGCAAAATAATAATTTTTGGTGATGATGAAATAAGAAATCGATGTTAAGCCTGCTATTGTAACAATGCTATATAGCCAAATTTGTGTCCAATATTTTTGTCCGGCAGGAACATTATTTCTCTTTGTTTTCCACTGGTATTGTATGAGACAGACCATGCACATGGAAATATAAAATAGCATGATGATGGCACGGAATAAAATATTGAATGAGCTTGGATATAACCAAGAAATGTTAATGGTTTTATGTAAAGCTGGATTTTGAAAAACGATTTGTGCGATAGCTAATTTTTTATCAAAATCTTCAAAATAATAGGGAAAAATGGAAACGAGGGAAATGACTGATGGAAGGAAATGCAGATAATCCCAAGGACCTAATTTCGACTGGTCACTCAAAGATCCTCTAACATAAAAATATAACATAGGACCTGATAAGAAATAGACAGGAATGAAGTGCCCATACATGAATGCCAACCCTAAAGGCGAATCATAGAATACGGTATAAAAATGAAGAATTCCTGTTAAGGATAATGGAACTAAAAAACCCGCTAAGAATAAGCTGATCTTATTTATTTGGTAGTTATATAGGGTAATTACTACCGCGAGTATCAATGTGGTTATTGAGATATAAAGGATCATTAATCGGTTTTATTAAGTAGAATATTAGCATTGAGGTATAAATTTAAACGGGACTTAATTTTTGAACATTTCAAATTTAGTGAATTTCTGCAAATAGTTCCAAAATAATTGAAAAAATAGAATTACTCTTTGGATATATTATTCAAATTCTCCTGAAATCCCCATTTATATGTTCATTTAGTTCCGTTTTCTAAAACAGAACTCAATAGAAAGCCTAAAATTTATTTGTTTTAAGCCCGATCATTACGTTTGCAGAAATCTTGCCCTAATTCTGTACCTACTTGTAAGTGTACGTTTGGTCAGAGAACGTGTTATTTATAAAATTATATCATCCATTCAAAAGTTCTGCGCAGTCAAATGATGTGTAGTTCTCTCTCATTAATAAGTCATGGGCACATTATTCCCTTCGTTAACCTTATTAGCCTACTCTAATATTAGCCACGTTTATATATTACCTTCTAAGAAGAGCAACTTTGTTCGATTTTTTCTAAATCTTGGATTGGTTTTTGTCTTTTTATTGGGTAACACTAGCCCGTCTAACGCACAAACTTCTAGTAATTGCTACGGTCCATATAACCCTGCTCCAGCCTCTGTTTGGGGAATATCCGAGAAATTTGCTTCTAATACTGTGATTTGGAATGGAGGAACTCCTAGCGCTGCCGATTTGGATGGCGATGGAATTTCGGAACTTTTAGTGCCTGCCTCCGATAATTCTGGATATTATACCTACAAAGGAAACGGATCCAATAAAACAACAGCCACAAAAAATTATGTAATCGCCACAGCTAGCGATCGTTCCGTGCAACCCGCCATTGCGAATATTATTAGCTCTACTTCGAGTCCTGAAGTCGTAATGGTCAATGCAACAGGTTTTGTGTATATTTTTAACAACGTTTCGGGTTCGGAAACGAATTTTTTAT
The DNA here is from genome assembly GCA_044372695.1 of Spirosomataceae bacterium. Lineage (GTDB taxonomy): Bacteria > Bacteroidota > Bacteroidia > Cytophagales > Spirosomataceae > Aquirufa. Next base: position 3,922 of record JBILRJ010000203.1, on the reverse strand, counting down.
ATAAATCAACTACCGCCTCGCAATATGACAATGTAAACAATGTGAATCAGGTGACTAAATCTGCCACGCCCTATATTGTAGACATTGATGAAGATGGAACAGCCGAAATTGTATTAGGTTCAGATGTATTCGGGATTGTGAATGGTGCTTTGGTGCGGAGAGTTTCTGGATTGCCATTGAATTACTCAAGTCAAACTTCAGGTTCAACAGGTACTCCTATTGATGTAGTGGTTGTCGACATTATTCCTTCTAATCCTGGCAAAGAATTGGTTTTTGGTTCAAAGGTGTATGGCTTTAATCTTGCATCAGGCACCATGTCAGTATTAAAAGATTTGAGTACCATCGCTGGTTCTGGTGCTGCAGCCGGAGATAGTGGTCCAACTGCTGTAGCTGACATGGACTTAGATGGCGATTTGGATATTGTTTATAACGGTTCTACCAATGTCTATATTTGGGATCCTAATCAATCTTTGGTTTTACTCAAAAGAGTCCCGCCTGCATTTACGTATGGGGTAAGAGGCTTACCCCTGATTGCCAACGTGTATAATGAGAAGGTGAATAATGGCAAAACCAATGATTTGCCAGAGGCAATTTTAACCAACTCTTCAGGGGCTTCCTCAGGAATTGTTACGGCTTACAACTTAAACTTCACAACCGCAACGGGAACAGCAAATCAATACATCTGGTCTTTGGCGACCAATGATATGTCAGGTTCGACAGGGATAACCGCATTCGATTTTGATGGCAATGGTATTCGGGAAATTGTATATAGGGACCAAAGCACCTTGCGGATTATCAATGGCAATGCAACAACGCCAGTAAATTATGCGTCTATTCCAGCAGTGTCTGCTACTTGGGGAGAGTATCCTATTGTTGGTGATTTTGATAATGATAATCAAGCAGATATAGCTGTAACAGCTGACGGGAAACTACGTGTTTTCAACGCAGCAGCGAATACCTTTGCTTGGAAAGGTGCTCCCAATTATTGGAATCAAAGGAATTACCGGATTGTCAATATCAATGCTAACTTATCCGTTCCTGCAACGGAAAACAATGCAGCAAGTTCCGCTTCGATTAATAACAACGTTGCGCAATTGCAATTTTCGGATGCCGCGGCAGGAACAAATGCACCTTATGGTACAACAGCCGTAGCCGATGCAAGAATTTCTAATCTTAGTGTAGTTGGCTCATGCCCTAGCTTGACTATTTCGGCAACGATTACTAATAGTGGAGCAGCAACTTTACCTCTAGGAGTGCCGATTGCCATTTATGATGCTAATCCGACAAGCGGTTTAGCTAATTTGGTAGGAACTTTTGTCACAACAGCACAAATTGCAACCGGAGCAAGTAGTAATTTAAATATTCCTGTAAATCTTTTTAGAAACACAACAAGTTTGTTTGCAGTGGTTAATGATAGAGGAACTACCCAAAGACCCTTTGTTTTTAGTACGACATTCCCAAATTCTGGAATTTTCGAATGCGATTACACGAATAATATGGCGAGTGTCGCGGTGCTTTGTTTGGACTCCGATTCAGATAGCATTCCAGATTTTCTAGACATCGACGATGATAATGATGGGCTACTTGATCGTGTTGAATGTGATCCTAGTCTTTCAAAGATATTATTTGCGGGATCAGCTGAAGATTTTAGTACCATGCGTAGTTCATGGTATAATGAGTTTAATTCGAATAAGCCAGCATCGGCAACAATTTTGCAATCCAATATCATTGAAAATGCCACAGTTCCGGCAGGTTTTTATGATGGATATGATTTAGTTGTTTTTGGTGGAGCGGCATTTAATGCCATCCATCCTAACCATTGGGCTGCGTTAAGGACTGCGATTCAAAATAAAACCAGTAAGGCATTTATCATAGAATCTGACAATTGCTGTGTGGCAGGTAACCAAAACGGTTTAGTTAATTTATTGAATGGCGTATTTGGAACGACTTATGCGCTGGATGCGAGTCATCCGACAGCGACCGAAACGTTTTTGTTAAATAGTTCAAACCCTTACGCCTCTTTTTGGTCTTCTCCCTCCATAACGGGAGCCAATTATTTTCCATTGGCAGGAATGAGCCCATCAGACATTTTATTTTATGCAGCTGGAAGTACCAATTTGGCACTTGCTGGAATGAAGATGTTGCCTGGGACAAGCGATCGAAATAGATATTTAGCTTGGTTTTTAGATGGTTCCATTACCCAAGGTGCGCCGTGGTATACAAGTAACCAAAATAAAATTGCGCCCTCATTTTATAAGGCTTTTGCCGCATATAACAATGCGAATTGTGATACAGATAATGATGGAATCTTTAATCACCTTGATTTGGATTCGGATGGGGATGGTTGCCCGGATGCGAAAGAAGCCAGTGTACCGGGAGTTTTACAATCGGCGGACTTGCTAAATGGTTCTGGAGGAAACGTCACCTCTACAACTCCTACAGCCAATGCCAAAGTAGGGGGGAATTTCGGATCAAATGGTTTTGCAGATTATTTAGAAACAAGTACTGAAAGTGGTGTAGCTAATTTTACAGATTTATATGCTACTTATTCGACTAATGCTTCTGTTAATTTATGCACGAGCCTCGATTCTGATCAAGATGGTGTGGCAGATATCATTGATATAGATGATGACAATGATGGGATTTTGGATTCGGATGAAATGACTGCATGTGGGACTAATCTTATTACTCCCGTTTCTGCCACATCAAGTCCTGTTTATGGGGGCAATACTGCAATATTTACCATCAATGGTTCCGGATTTACGGGAACAGGATTGTCGGCATTGGCAACATCGCCAGCTACATTGAGTGATGCTTGGTTATTGAAAGAACCTTTAACGACAGGTTTTATTGAGTATGATTTAGCGGTTAATTCAAGCGCTAGTGGAGTTGTTTTGTGGAATCCAGATGCCACTAATTATGGTGGAGGCGATGGCCCAGTCAAAGATTTTACCGTGGAGATTACTTATGATGGCGGTAAAAAATTTACTACTCAGACGTACAGCACTGCACAACCCAATGCTAGCGGAGCTTTACCACAAGCACAAATATTTGAATTTCCGAAAAGCTTTTCCAATGTTTCTAAAATTCGATTAAATATTTCAGCAGGTTGGTACGATGGTAATAATACGAGTATTGGCCAAGTTACAACTTCAGGAATTACGGTAAATGCTGCCTATAACATGTTTTTGGGGGAATTCAGGGTTTTATGTGGTTCGGCGGATATTGATACAGATAATGATGGAATTCCGAATCGTTTGGATCTTGATTCAGATGGGGATAATTGTCCAGATGCGAAAGAATCTTACGCCTCAGCAAACTTTGGTTCCGGTTTAGTTCAAAATGGGTCTAATGGATCAGTAAGCTCTAGCAATACCGTCGGGAATGCGGTAATTGTTGGACCTTATGGTACAAATGGTTTTGCGGATAATCGAGAAACGGCCATTGATAATGGAGTTTATCTTTTAGCGAATAACTATGCCATGGCCAAAAATAGCCTGGCTAATGCTTGTGTAGAATCGGATAATGATGGAATTTCCGACATCTTAGATTTAGATGATGACAATGACGGTGTTTTGGACCTTTTGGAATGTTCAAACCAAGACAATTTAGTATTGAATGGAAGTTTTGCTAGTAATTTAAATAATTGGCTAAGAACAGGTTCAGGTTGGACTTGGAGAGCAGCAGGTTATGCTTTTAACTCCAGCGTTACTTCCAGTAATGAGGAACTATATCAAGAGATTCAATCGATTAAGTTTGATACAAATTCTGGAGAGTATGCCATATTAAATTTGGATGTTAGGACGAATGGCCTTAATAATACGATTGCTTCAGTTGATCAGGCCTCGGTAGCTGTTAAAATAAATCAAAATACTTACGCCACTTTTACCAATGGAAGTGGAACAAGCAATGCCACCGTTGA
>JBILRJ010000202.1:0-5656 GCA_044372695.1 Spirosomataceae bacterium | reverse complement strand
AAATTTATTTTCCTGATTTTGCTGTCGTGTATATGCTTGTCGATTGCGATTGAATAATCAAATTAATCACCTAATTTCTTGTTTTTTCATTCATTCATATGGTTTACTCTGCAATTGTAAATTTTTAAGTTTAAAATTTATGTGATTTTCACCTATTATTTATGTTTTGATTTTTAACTGATGCATAATTAATGGACCTTTGGAACAATAAATTCAAATTTTATGAATTGTTCTAAATTAAAATTAATTAATCTGATTGCCTTTTTGTTGCTCTTTGAATCTGTTGCATTGTGTGATTATCACATTTGGCTAGATCCAGATTCTAATGTCACTAAGAAAATCAATTTAGATAACGGTGAAATATCCATCAAAATTCGATCTAATGAATTTTATCGAATTGGTCGGATTAAATTTCATGCGCAATTCCAAAAATCTGATTTCCTGAGCAAGGAAATTAGGCATTTTAAAGATGGGAATTTAGATTATTTTCTCATTAAAGAGCTTAACTTGCTTTATCTGTTAGATGAGGAGCATGCTGTTTTGCAACGTTTTGATATTTCCGCCATATCTTCAGATTTTCCCCTCCAAACGATTTTCTCTGACACGGGATATTTCATCATGTTCTTAGTATTAAATATTTTGGGTTTAGTCTTGATTTTCTTTTTGGTCAGATGGTTATCTCGTTTCTATCCTGCGTTTAAATTAGCTACTCCTAAACCTAAACATTTGGATGATTTTTTGCATTTATTTCTGGAGAACGGTTCTAACTATACTTGTTCAACCTTGACTTTGAACGAAGTAATTAATATTGAAAAGAAGTCCTATGAAACGCAAAGGCAATTACGATCGAAATTCATCCGAGGTGTTAATGCTTATTTGGAAAAAAAATACAAGGTTAAGTCACCCATACATCGCATTACTTCTTCTGAGGATAAACGTTTTGTTAATTATCAATTATCCAAGACTGTTTTTGTTAAATTGTCTCAAACTTCCGAACATTCCAGTGTGTGATATTCACTCAAAAAACATGTATTAAATTGTGAATTTATCCTTTTAAACGTCTATTTGTGTTTGATTGCCTACTCGTTCTAAATGTAATTTTTCCTATTTATGATTTTAAAACTTTTATTAAAGGACAATGATCTCGTATGTAGAGATTTTGTAAATAACATACTGTGGCAAACTATTGATTATATACTTGATAAAATTCTAAAATAAATGAAGCTTTTCCGTTATTTCATTCTTTATTTCCTTTCAATGTTTTTTGTTAACACATTTACTTATGCTCAAAACATTAGTTTTGGAAATATCGACGCGGCCAAAAGTTATCTTTCATCTAAAGGAATTAGTGAAGATGAGTTTGTAGATGCTTTAAAATCTAAAGGTTATGATGTGAATAATACACAGTATGCTTACATACTTCAAAATAAACCTTTGATTCAAAGCGTTGTTGATGAATTGGAAGCTAATAAGTTGAAAAAAAATCCACAACAAGGAATTACTTCTCTTAAAAATCCTGTTTTGTTAAGTGATACTGTTCAAAATAAACTGATAATCCCCCAAATCAGTAATGTTAAAAGAGATTCAGCTCAAATTAAAAGCCAGTCTGAATTAGTTGTTCCAAGTATTGAATTTAAATCAAGTGGTATTTATGGTCATGATTTGTTTGAAAATAAACAAGTAGGCAATTACATGAATTTAAAGGATGTTTCTCCTCCCAATAGCTATATTTTGGGACCTGGAGATCGAATCAATGTATTGATTTTTGGTAAGTCTCAGGCAGATTTAATCTTTGAAATTAACGCAGAAGGCTTTATTCAGCCAAATTCTATGCCCAAATTATTTTTAAAGGGATTGTCGCTTAAGCAGGCTAAGGAATATTTGTTGAATCGTTTTTCTTCTTATTATTTATTTAATACAGGGCAATTTGCTGTTACGATTCAATCTGCTAGACAAGTAAATGTGAATATTTTTGGTGAAGTTAACAAACCTGGTATTTATAGTATTTCTGGATTAAATACCATTGTTAATGCACTTGGTTTAGCAGGAGGCCCCAATTTTTTTGGAAGTGTTAGGAAAATTCAATTAATCAGAAATGGACAAAAAGTTTTATTTGATTTATATGATTTTTTAGAGAATCCAAGCAAACAGTTTGATTTTTTTCTCCAAAACAATGATGTCATTTATGTTCCTTTGGCCGAAAAAATTGTCAAATTAGAAGGGGCCGTAAATCGTGATTTGCGTTTTGAGTTAAAAGAAGGAGAGGGGATTGCAGAGCTCATTAAGTTTTCTGGTGGTTTGCAGTCAGACGCTTCGACTGAAATTGTTCAAATAGAACGCATTGATAATAATCAATCCATTTTACTTGAATATACGATGAGTGAATTGCTTAATCAGACCAAATTAATTCAATTAATCCATGGAGATATCATTCGATTGAAAAAAATCAATTCTCCTGTCAAAGATTTTGTGATAGCTAACGGATCTTTTGCTTATCCTGGTAAATATGATTTTGATTCTAACAAGCAGTTGAAATCCTTGCTAACCAAAGCTAAATTTTTACCGGAGTCCAATTTGCTTTACGCATTTATTTACCGAGATAATTTTGACAGTACCAAAAAAACTATTCCAATTGATCTTAAAACCTTGCTTTCCTCCAATTCGGATTTTGCATTGATGAAAGGAGATGAAGTTTTTGTTTTTGATAAATCACTCGTGACAGACGCCTTTAAAATAACCGTTTCAGGAGAAGTTCGAAGTCCTTTTTCCAAAAGTTTTCGATTTGATGATTCCATAAAATTGGAAAATGCCTTAGAATTAGCCGGTGGTGTGAAAAGTAATTCATCCAATTCGGCTTACGTCTTAAGAAACAATCCTTTTACTCCTAAAAAAACAATTTATATTCCATTGGAATTAAATGTTAGCATAAATTTCAATCTTTTGCCGGGAGATGAATTATTGGTTTTAGATAAATCTGACTTTGAATTTGATAAAAGCATTAGAATTTTAGGAGAAGTTAATGCGAATTACTCATCGAGATTTGATGCATCCATTACGCTGAGAGATTTGATATTTTTAGCGAAAGGAAAAACCTTATTAGCTGACATGGATAATGTCGATATTTTTCGTGTGATATTTAGGGGTAACAGAATTGAGCGTGAAACAATTAAATTAACTTTGAATGATAATTTTGAGGTAACGAATGTTCCTGATTTTAGGTTGCAGCCATTTGATATTGTGGTGTTAAGGAAAATTCAAAATTCCAGATTTCAAGATTTAATCACAATCGCTGGTGAGGTGAAATACCCTGGTCCCTATTTAATAAAAAAAGACAAATACTTTTTTTCTGATTTGATCAAAGATGCCGGCGGATTTACCGATTTTTATGATTTAGATAATATTGTCCTTAATCGACCGAAGGAAGGTAACATAGTTTTCTCGGCACTTGATGCCATTAATAATGCAGGAGAATTATTCAAAGATCCAATTTTACAATCCAATGATGAAATTACCGTAGGTTTGATTAACAATACGGTTCGCATCAATTTAATTGCGACCAAATTATTGAATGAGCTTCAAAACAATATTGTCATTACATACCAAGGTAAAAAATCTGCAAGATGGTACATCAATAATTTTGCAGGAGGTTTTGAGGATAAAGCTGATCGTAATTCTGTGAGTGTGATTTCTAAATCTGGAAAGGTAACAAAAACATATAGATCATTGTTTTTTCGAAAATACCCTAGTTTGAGTCCAGGAGATCAAATTAGTTTGAAATTAAAAGTGCTTAAAGATCCCACATTAACGAATAATAAGCCATTTGATTGGGAAAAATTGTCGACAAAAATTATTAGCATATTTACTGCTTTAGCATTGATTCAAGCCTATATAAAATAAAGTAACGTGGATACAGAAATTGACTTGATGCTGGAAATAAAAAAGTGTTTTCGCCTATTATTTGCGAACAAATTACTTATACTATCCATTGGAATTCTTTTTGGTGTTTCGGGCTATTTCTATGCCAAATTACAAAAGCCCATTTATAATGCCGGTTTGACCTTTTCTATAAAATCCGACAATGGGACATTTGCTTCCATTTCCAATCTTTCGAGTTTATTGGGAGGGGGCTCTAATCCATCAGGTAGTCCTTTAGAAAGAACCATGGGAGTTCTCCAGTCAGAGTCGCTGATCATGAAGGTCTTGTTTTCTACCACACAAATTGGTCAAAAGAAAGATTTATTTATTAACCATTTTATCGACATTTACGAATATCGTTCTAAATGGGCAGAAAGTAAGGATACGTCTGTTGTACAATTAAAAAACGTTCAATTTAAGCCCTACAATAGTCTGGAAAATTTAAATCTTGAACAAAAAAAAGTCCTTAAAATTATCTTGAGTAAAATTACTAATCCATCACTTAGTTTACTTAAACCTTCTTTTGATAAAAAAAGTGGTATAATTTCCATTAGTTTTGATTCGATTAATGAAGAATTGGCTATCAATTTTACGCTAAATCTTTACCAAGTATTAGTTGAATTTTACAATACTGAATCCAATACCAATTCATCAAAGAATTTATATGTTATTGAACGAAAGGTTGATAGCATTAAGACCTTGTTGTATCAGACTCAAATGCAATCCGCACAAATAAATGATCAAGCATTGGGCGTTATTTTACAAAAAGATCGGGTGGATGCGAAAAGTACAAATGTCAAAGAAAATATGTTAATGATTGCTTATGGGGAAGCTCAAAAGAATTTGGAGACTCTTCGATTTATGACTTCTTCCTCTAAAACCTTATTCACCATTCTTGAATATCCATTTTCACCAATTAGACCTACTCAAAAAAGTAAAATAGTATTTGCGGGCTTTGGTTTATTTCTGGGGTTTTTCTTGAGTTTTTCATTCCTTAGATTCCGACTGTTTTTTCGGGAGAATGACTTGAAAAAGTTTTTTGTTTAATTTGAAAAGTATCAGCTTGGATCTTTAGAAACTCAATTTTTTAAATTTCTAAAGATCCCAAAGCTATTTTTTGCCATTTTGTTTTATCAATTTACAATGGCTTGTAATTTTTTTTCTAAATCCGCTTTTTGAAAACTTTTTGCCTCTTTCCCCCATATCCATAAGGTATAAGGTAAAGAAATATCACCGCTAATATCTTCCATGATAGAAGCTTTTGTGATTCCCCCTTTTTTTGTTTTGATAACTATCACTCCATTTCCACCCCTTACCCCATAAATAGCTGTGGCTGAAGCATCTTTCAAAACTGTCATTGTTTCTATGTCATTTGGATTGATGGAATTGATGTTGCTGGCACTCACAGGCACGTCATCCACTACGTATAATGGGCTGTTGGAATTAATGGATCCAAATCCACGAATACGTACCATGGCTGTAGCGCCTGGAGTATTGTCTCCTCCTACGGTTACACCTGAACTTTGTCCCATTAATTTCTGAGTCAAATTTCCCGCGTTGATATTGGCTAAATCTTTCTGATCGATGGTTTCTGTGGAAGCAGTTTTTCGGTCTCTTACTTTATTTTGTGCTTGTATTTGTCGCTTGATGAAAGATAAACCAATTCCAAATTGCCCGTCTGGACTTTTTCCTTTTAATAGCTCAAATCTCTCAATGTCCGCAATCGGAATGATGGTGGTAT
>JBILRJ010000201.1:0-5664 GCA_044372695.1 Spirosomataceae bacterium | reverse complement strand
TAATAACAAATGTAATTGTTCTTTTTGCGTCACAAATCCTCCGTCCAATGACATGGCATAATCGCGAATCCAAAAAGCAGGATAACTGTTTCTACCCCCCGGACGAATGAGCGTTCCTCCCGTATTATTGGGTCCAAAATTGGAAGAAATGCGCTGACCAGGATAAATGCGGGCGGAATCTGTCACATCCTTGGCCATTTTTTCCAAGAAATCCAGATCATTTCGATCAATCCATTTTACCTGCTGAGCAGATATTTCAGCGAAAATGAAAATGAAAATGAAAAAAAAGAGCTTCATTTTCATTTTTCTTTGATCAACCAAATATCAAATATTTTGGAATGTTGGCGCCAGTTCAAATGCGATTCTTCTGGCTCGTCAAAAGAAACCGAAATTTTACCATCACTCACAAATTTGGGATTCAATGGAAATTCCTTGAACTCTTCAAAACCTTTTGGATACGAAGTTGGCTCAATACGCTCACCATCTACACGTAAAAGGGCATCTCCATAACCTGAAATCCGAATAAAATAATGCCCCTGAGGATCTAAATCAGAATATTCTAATTGCGGAAAATTTTGAAAAAGTTGAGCAGATAATCTCCTCCGACTCATTCCATTATTCTCCCAAAGCACATCCGTGGCATCATCTGTTCTTGTTTTGACTCGAGGTCCTTTGGACAAATCGGAAATGTTGTCGTAAAAACTTCCTGCGCCAGGATTTTCCCAAGTTGCCAAAACCTGAATTCTGTTTAATTTCAACTCCTCATTGGGCATTTTTTTTATTTTCTCAAACTCGTCGGCTAACCACCAACGATTGTTCAGTGGGTAATCGATAAAGTCCAAAATCGCCCCACGTTCATAGCCACTTGCTTGGTATTTTGGCACACTCGTTTGCATGCCGATGGATTGAAACAAGGCCTCGCAATAAATGACTATTTTTTCACGTAATTCAGGTGAAATGCGAAGTAAATCGGCTTGATTTACCTTAGCCAATGCTAATTCCATGGCCTTTTCGGCACCCAATTCTTTGGCTTGAAGCAGGATTAAATTGGCCTGTTTTTCCAAATTCTGTTCATATAATTTTCTTCTTTTTACGTAGGTATCATAATACGCTCGCATGACCATTTGCTGCCAACGCCAATTGGCTTGTAAACCTGGATTTTTGGCTTCTAAATTTTGCCAGTATTGAAAAGTTGTTTCTATCGCTCCATTTTCTTCTACCGGCCCAACCCAATTTCGCTCCAAAGCCAAGACCCCATCTGCCGCCAATTCGGCCACTGAATTGCCATAAAATAATCGGGCATACTCAACCATTACCTGACGAACATCCTTTTGTGAATCCCAAGCCAATTGACTCCAAAGGGCTTTATTAACATCATCGTGAACGCCATCTGAATAAGCCAAAAAGCCATCCGTTAAAGGAGCATAGCGATTGTGTACCTTGGCATAAAAATATGGCTGTGGATTGGACACTTCCCTGCCTTCCGTTAAAGCAAAAGCTTGATCCCAATTTTCCGTTGGATATTGACAACGAACGGTATGGGTTAAATCGGCATAATGACGATGCAAGTATTGTTTAGGTAAACGATATCGGGTAGTGGCCATGTCTGGACTGCTAGGGCCAGAAACCACGCCCCTCAGCCATGTCGGTTGGTATTTGTGCAAATAATCATAAAAATAATTCACTTGCTCATCGCTAAACCCTTGCAATGAAACCCACAACCCTGCCTTGGGGTGAAATTTTTTCAATTCTGCTGCAAGGGCTTTTAAAAAAGGCATAACATCCTTTGGGTGATTATGCCCTGGGTCCCCGCCAGGGAAAAATACACCATCCAATTGCGGACATTTTTGGTAAAATTCCACATGCTCTTTCAATTCCGCCTCGAACTTCTCCGGATTTGATAAATCGACATCCCCAGGAGTCCAGACCCAATATTCCAATCCATAATCCCGACAAATTTCACTCATTTTTAGGTTCATTTCTTCCCTTGGAACTTTCATGAGTGGCCCTGGAGCGCCATCTTGAAAAGGGATATTTTCAATGGCATTTGTCCCAAAAAATGCCAGTTCCCGAATGTATTTTTCGTATTGTGTCACCGTCCATGCATCCCAAGAATTGGCGGTATTTCGATAACCCAATTGATGCCCTCTCAATGGATATTGTGGAGAAGTTTCTATCTCAAATTTTTTATCAAACAAAGCTCGATTTTTTGATAAATCTGCTGTTCGAAAAAACTCGCCAATGGCAAATAAAACACCACGTTCATCCGCGCCAATCAACCATAAAAGATGTTTCCCTTGTACATTTTGGTGGATTATTTTAAATCCTTCTGCTTTGATAGCATGCAAACTTGGAATTTGATAATTCCCTACTTTATGGTCCGACTGTGTCGCTAAAATAATCGCCGAAGATTTGTCTGAAGCCAGAGCTAATTTGCTTTGTGTTCTAGCCAACCACTCTTCGCTAAAAACTCGCTGATAGGTTGCTTTTTGTGGAGATTTAATTCCATCAGAAACGATTAAATGCGCTTTAGACAAATCAATGATTTGAGCCTGACTAAAAAAATTAACCAAAAGTAAGCCAGCCAATAGCCATTGCTTGACCAAGATTTTTTTCATGATAAAATAGGTTTAAAGGCTTTTCGAGCCAAAAGTGTATTCATTAATAGGCTCAATGCACATTCAATTTGATTCAAATATAAAGAAATTTACCGCTTAGCGGACAACTTGAATCAATTTTTCTAATTCTTCTGAATAAAGAAATTTCTGACCTCCACTGAACGAGAATTGATCCAAATTCTTGGACATTTCTACTAATTGTTGGGCAATGATTTCTGGCCGTTGATCATGGCAAATTTGACCGACGGATTCATCGACAATCAACATGGATCCTCCTGAGTTAGTGGCCAAAATGGGTATTTCCAAGGCAATGGCTTCCATCAAAACCAAGCCCATGGATTCTTCGCGAGAAGTGGACAAAAAGATATTTGCTTGACTAAACAATTCCAAATACTCCTCTTGCGTAGAAGTTTGAACAAATTGAACAGAATTTGTTTCCTCGTTTTTCAATCGAACAATTTCTGAAAAAGCCGTTTGATTCGGTTTTCCTAGCCAAACAAATTCAAAAGTATCCTTGCTGACTAATTTTGCTACTTCATAAAAAATATCGGCACCTTTATTATAGGAAATGGTTCCAGAAGTCAAAACTGTTACTTTTTCATTGGGATTAAAAGTTTTAGGCTTTTTAAATTGTCCTATTTTACCAAAATCAATGGTTGAATTGATAACAGTAATTGGTTTAGGGAAAAAAGTTTCAAATAATTCTTTTATCAAAGAAGAACAAGCAATTAAATGATCACAATATTCAATGATAGAATAAAGTTCATTCTTATTTATCGAATCAAAGCGACCAATCATTTCGTGCACATGCACAAAAGCCCTGCAATTAAATCGCTCCTTGTATTTTAATAAACCAACATGATCGAATGTATTAAAATACCACGTTGTTGCATGAAATTGATGATGAATTTTTGCTATTTTGTTCCCAATCACATCTATTCCGGAATGGAATAACAATTTATCCATTAAAGAAAACTCTAAATCAAGGTAAAAAACACGAATATTGCTTGCTATTTCGGAGACAAGATCGCCCCCTTTTTGGAACAAAACCACCCCAATTTCTGCCTCTTTTTGTTTGTTCAAATCATTGATCAAATTCAAAATAAGCGTCTCCGAACCGGTCCGATTTAAATTATTGACAAAAAACAAGACCCTTTGACTCATTTGTAACGCTCTTGGCTATTCGCCGATTTTAAAAAAGAAAAACAAATTTACGTAGAAATTGGATTAGTCAATTTTTTGATCAAAAATCGCTAAGGCCTCCTGATCTTTTAACTGAATAATTTGATTTTTTAGCGCCTTTTTAAGCTTTTCGATCACGGCCCGATAGGCAGGTTTTCCATACAAATTATGTAAATTTTGGGGATCCTTTTTAATGTCATACAATTCCCAAAAATGCTTTTCTCCATAAAAACGTGCAAAAGAATATTGCTCTGTCCGAATGCCAAAATGTGGATACACATGATGGGGTTGCGGATATTCATAGTAATGATAATACGATTCATTTTTCCAATTCGTTTTTTGGCCCTTTAAAACAGGTAAAAAAGACCTCCCCTCTAAGGCTTTTGGCACTTCTGTTTGCATGATGTTCAACAATGTCGGCGCCCAATCCACGTTAGAAACCACCTCATTGACCTTCGTCCCCGGCTTGATCACTCCTGGATAGCGGATCAAAAATGGTGTTTTTAATGACTCTTCATAAATAAATCGCTTGTCAAACCAACCGTGCTCCCCCAAATAAAAACCTTGATCAGAAGCATAAATAACGACCGTATTTTGTGCCAAACCTGCTTGATCGACATAGTCCAAAAGCTCGCCCACATTGCGATCCAAGGAATTGGCAGTAGACAAATATTCCTTCATGTAACGTTGGTATTTCCATTCAGTTAAAGCCTTGCCGGATAACTTTAAAGAATCAAATTCGGCACTGATTTTGTTGTAATAGGGTTGAATTTTAGCTGCTTGTTCGGCGTTTAAACGATAATTAGATAAGCCTTTGCCTTTTGTGAAATCCAAATGTATTTTCAAATCATCCACCATGGTCATGGTTTTTTCGATGGACATGTCTTGGTCTTTGGCCGCTATTCTTCCCTCGTAATTATCGTAGAAAGTCGCAGGTAATGGGAAATTCACCTGATCATAAGCGCCTAAATCTTGAATGGCTGGTATCCACGAGCGGTGCGTAGCCTTGTGGCCCACCACCATAAAAAAAGGTTTTTCCTTGTCTCGATTTTCCAACCATTCTTTTGATAATTGGGTAATCACGTCTGTTACGTAACCTTCATGTCGTGATTTTTTATTTTGACTATTCACAAAATCAGAATTATAATACCAACCATGTCCGGGCAAAATATTCAGGTAGTCGAATCCATGTGGCAAAGACCCCAAGTGCATTTTACCAACCCAAGCTGTTTGATATCCATTTTTTTGGAGCTCTTCCGGAAAAACGGCTTGACTAATGTCGAAAACCTTCTCATTCAATTTATAGCCATTGGAATGGCTGTATTTCCCTGTCAAGAGCGTTGCACGGCTAGGTCCACAAATGGAATTAACGACCACGTTATTGTACAAAATGGCTCCTCCCTTGGCTATTCGGTCGATGTTGGGCGTCTTGGCAAGCTTGCTCCCATAGGCGCTGATGGCTTGGGAAGTATGATCATCCGTGATGATAAAGATCACATTAGGTCGTTTTTTTTGAGCCCACATGGTGTTTGACAAAACCAAAAACAACAAAAGGAGTACAGTAAATTTTTTCATAGGTTTAGATTTTCTGGATAATCAGACCGCTAATTTAATTTTTATTAGGTATTAATGCGAATTAAGGGTTGAAATAATAAAATATAAGCTTATACTTTGTTAAAAAAACAACAAAATGAGATGAGAAAGTAGCGTTAAATTTAGGATAAGTACCTGATAAACAAGGTTCTAAAACATTAAAATACACTAATAAATACCCCAGATTAACGGATCATGTTCAAATTTTTGAAGCTAGGAAATAGTCTAGACTTTTGTCTTATTATTTCTATCATCTTTCTTTCTCTCCACG
>JBILRJ010000200.1:0-5677 GCA_044372695.1 Spirosomataceae bacterium | reverse complement strand
TAGTGTATTGAAAGTGCAAATCAGGGGCTTTTATCCCTTCCAATAAGTTAATATCCGATTCAATATGATAGATTTGATCAACAAGTTTAGCCTTGTTCAGATGTTCAATGGTTTTGCTACCTCCCTCAACAAGAATCGATTGAATTCCTAATTCAAAGCATTTGTTTATTACATTTTGAGCAAATTCTTCTTCATTTATATCCCCAAGGGCAATCCATTTTTTGGAGCCTAGTTCGAAGGAATAATTTTTGGTAAAAAAAATACTCGCTTGGTCATCTGTTACTAGGTGAAGGTTTTTATTCACTCGATTATTCGGATCAATGATGAGGCGAATGGGTGATTTTCCTGGCCAGTATCGAGTATTGAGTTTAGGATTATCAGCATTAGCCGTATTTACTCCAATGAGAATAGCTTGATGTTCAGCGCGTAATTTATGGACCATTTTTTTACTTAACTCATTCGAAAACACAAAGGTTTGTCCGTCTTTTTTCGCAATGAACTGATCCTTAGAGCTGGCAAACTTTACGGTAATGAAAGGTCTTCTTTTTCGATGAAATGTAAAAAAATGTTCGTTTAATCGTTCTCCTAATTCCTTGAGCAAACCAATTTCTACTTCTATTCCAGCATCTCGTAATTTTTGAACACCTTTACCTGCAACCAAAACATTGGGATCTAGGTTGGAGATGTAGACTTTCCTGATTTTTTGTTGGATAAGGAGGTCCGCACAAGGGGGTGTTTTACCAAAATGGGCGCAGGGTTCAAGCGTAACGAATGCAGTGCTACCTTCGGCACTATATGTTTCAGTAATTGACCTTATGGCTTCTACTTCGGCATGAGGGCCGCCATATGACTTGTGCCAACCTTCACCAATGATTTCATTATTTTTGATGATAACGCAACCTACTAAAGGATTGGGTGCAACTTTGCCAGCCCCCAAAAGGGCTAAATCAAAAGCGCGTTGCATCCAATCGATTGGTTTATTCATGAACTAACTCTGCTTCTATGGAAGTAATGGATTCTTTTTTCAAATTACTTGACATATAACTATAGATCGCTGGAATGATGTATAAGGTCAAGGTTGTTGAGAAAATCATCCCTCCAACTACCGCAATACCCATAGATACCCGACTTTGTGAACCTGAGCCCAAGGCCAGCGCGATGGGTAGAATTCCTAAAATGGTACACAATGATGTCATGACAATCGGTCTAAAACGCGCTGCTGCAGCCTCTTTTACTGCTTGGTGTTTGTCGAGACCGGATTCTTTTTTCTGGTTGGCGAACTCAACAATTAAAATACCATTTTTGGTTACTAAACCAATGAGTACAATGATTCCAATTTGGGAGAATATGTTCAAAGTTTGGCTAAAATCCCATAAGCTTAATAAAGCACCAGCCACTGCTAAAGGTACTGTAAATAAGATGATTAGAGGATCTACAAAACTCTCAAACTGCGCAGATAAAATCAGGTAAATCAATAAAATAGCCAAGGCAAAAGCAAATAATAAGGAAGAACTAGACTCTTTGAATTCCTTACTTTGCCCATCGTATGCGGTAGAAAATGAAACATCGAAAGTTTCTTTGGCTAGTTTGTCCATTTCACCTAGTGCATCGCCTAATGTAACGCCTTTTGCCATTTGTGCTTGGACAGTTGCTGCTACATAACGGTTGTACCTATATAATTGAGGAGGGGTACTTTCTTCAGTTACCTTAACTAAATTATCTAGTTGAATCAAATCACCACGATTGTTTTTTACATACAAGGATTTCAAGTCTTTTACGTCATTTCGCATGGGGCGGTCAATTTGACCAATAACTTGGTATTGCTTTCCGTCCATGATGAAATAACCAAATCTTCTGCCTGATAATCCTAATTGCAAGGTTTGTGCGACATCTTGTATGGAAATACCTAGATTTTGTGCTTTAGCTCGGTCGATTTCAATGCGTAATTCGGGTTTTGTGAATTTCAAATTCACATCGGAGTTATCAAATTTGGAACTTTCTCTCACTTTTGCCAAGAAAAGGGGCATCATTTTTTTCAAACTTTCAAAATTCGACGCTTGAACAACAAATTGAACGGGTAGTCCGCCGCCACCCCTTTGGCCTGTAGATAGGGTAGGTTCTTGAATTAAAATGGCTTTCGCTCCTGTAAATTTTTTAATTTTAGGTTGTAATTCATCCGCAATTTGTTGCTGTGAGCGTCTATTTCCTGGGTCTGATAACAATATTCGCATACTACCTGTGTTCGATCCTCCGTTTCCAAAAGGTGGAGAAGTGATGGAATAAACGGCTAAGCGATCTTTTGGAGGTAATTCATCCAACAAGAATTTGGCAACGGCATCGGTGTAAGCGAGCATGTATTCGAAGGTCGAACCTTCCGGCGCTGTTGCATTAATTCGTAGGGAACCTCGGTCTTCCATGGGAGCTAACTCAGAAGGTATTGCTTCAAACTTGAACAAGGCATAAATGATGGAAATTAAACTGACCATGATTACCCAAGCCATCCAACGTACTTTCAAAAAGGATGCCAATGAATTTTCGTAAGCCTTATTTAAACCAATAAAAAAGGGTTCAGTTACTCGATAAAACCATGGTTTTGAATGATTACCTTTCAATAATTTGGAGCTTAACATCGGAGTCAGTGTCAAAGACACGAAAGCGGATATCACTACTGATCCTGCTACGACAATTCCGAATTCTCTAAACAATCTACCGGTAATTCCTTGTAAAAAAATCACGGGAAGAAAAACGGCAGCTAACGTGACGGTCGTGGAAATAACCGCAAAGTAAATTTCTTTTGATCCTTCCAAAGCGGCATCCCAAGGACTCTTACCTTCTTCGATTTTGGAGTAAATATTTTCTAATACCACAATCGCGTCATCTACGACCAATCCGATGGATAAAACAACACCTAACAGAGTTAATACATTGATCGAAAATCCAACGAGGTACATGAAGAAGAAAACGCCAATTAAACTCACAGGAATAGCGGTTAATGGAATAATGGTTGATCTCCAATCTCTTAAAAATAGGAAAATGATGATGGTTACCAATAATACCGCAATCATGATTGTTTCCTCTACCTCTTCGATCGATTTACGAACGTAACGAGTATTATCAAAACCTTCCTTCATTTCAACGTCATCCGGAAGGGTTTTTCTGATTTGCTCGATTTTCTTGTGCAATGCATCCACAATTTGTATTTGGTTGGAACCAGGTTGTGGAATGACAGCAATGGAAATCATGGGGGTTAAATCCCTTTTGAAAAATGTTTTCTCGTTTTCGGGAGAAAGTTCGGCCGAGCCCACATCCGAAAATTTAACCATTTTATCACCCTCTTCCTTGATGATTAAATTATTGAAGTCTTCCACAGAGGTTAATCTTCCTTGGGTACGGACCGTCAATTCCGTATTAGCTCCTTCAATGCTTCCGGATGGTAATTCAATATTTTGTTTATTTAATGCATTGGCAATATCTGGCGCAGTCAAACGAAATGAGGCAAGTTTTTCTGGATCAATGCGTAATCGCATGGCGTATTTTTTTTCTCCCCACAACTGCACAGAACTTACGCCTGGTATGGTTTGGAATTTTTCCTTGATGTTTCTCGTCGCTAATTCATTCAAGCTCAATAAACTTCGAGAAGTTGAAAACACATTGATGTTGTAGATGGGATTGGCATCAGCATCTGCTTTGGCTACTACAGGAGGATCGACGTCTTTAGGAAGTAAGGCCATGGCTCTAGAAACACGGTCTCTTACATCATTTGCCGCATCTTCAATGTTTACGGCCAAGTCAAATTCTACAGTAATGTTAGATCGTCCATCTCTACTAGAGCTAGCCAGTGTTCTAACTCCAGCAATTCCATTGATGGATTCTTCCAATGGTTCGGTGATTTGCGACTCGATGATGTCCGCATTCGCACCGGTGTAACTAGTTTGAACCGTGACCACCGGAGGATCTACCGATGGATACTCTCTTACACCCAAATACGTATATCCAATAATCCCGAATAGGATAATCGTAATCGACATAACGATGGCAAGAACGGGTCTTTTGATACTGGTTTCTGATAAAGAAGACATAGGTTTATAGGTTATGATTGGGACTTAGCTCCAAATCTTGTTGTTTTAAATATGTTTTACTTAGTTGTTCCCAAACTTCGTTAATGGTTAATTCAGAAGCAGGACCTTGGGAATTGAAATAGATATTCGCAATCCCATCTAATTGATATGCTCCGGAATAGGATTTGTAATTTCTGAAATTTTTAAAATCGCCACAAAGTACCAGTGCTGGAATTTTAAATGCATTTGCACAATGGGTGGGCCCCGTATCAACTCCCAAAAAGAATGAAGATTTTTGAATGATTTTCATGCTTTCCTCTAATGAGGTTCTTCCTACCAAGGAAAGGAATTTGGGATGAGAAAACGAAATTCGACTATTTATACCAATTTCGATAATGTTTACATCCCATTCTGAGATAGCTCTTTCAATAATTGTTGCCCAATTTTCTTTCGGCCATTCTCTTTCAACGTCGTTTGATTGGTGATTAATGACCCAATATTTTTCGAAAGGTAGTTGAACAGGTGTTTTGTTTAAATAAATTTGAGGGTACCCTTCTATTTTACCTAAATCGGCTAATTGAGAAAAAACACTCAATAGATTATTGGATTGATAATAATTATAAATCGTTAAATTTAAATCATAGGCTTTCGAATTTTCTAATTCTGAGTCATAAAATGCATCTTTTCGTAATCGATTCAAATGAAGATTATAAAATAAATGAAAAGGGTTGTAACGATTTAAAAAAATACTCGTCAATAGATTTTTTTCTTCAATTACTTGATGAATCAAAGGATGGTGTTGTAGCACTGCTTTAAAACTTGGTTTGATGATCCAAAATATTTTAGACCCTGGATATTTTTGTAGCAAAGCTGGTAAAATGGGTTCAGATGCAATGATGTCCCCAAAATGTTCGGCTAATAGAATGCCAATGACTTTCGATTTCGGATAAATTAATTTGCATTTTACAATAGAAAAATAAATTTGAGCATAGTATTTTAAGGCCAAAATTAGATGGCTCAATTTGTTGAATTTGTATTCCCAAAGTGATGTCTTAAAATAAATACTAGCCATTTAAATAGTTATTGTACAACCTCTTTAATTTCGACTTCACCATCTGGTTTTACTTGAATGATTCCATTGGTAATTAAGGTATCTCCTAGTTTTAAGCCAGATAAAATTTCTACCGTTTTTTCACCTCTGGTACCGAGTACCACTTTTTGTGGAACTGATTTGCCATTTTTAACAATAAAAACCTTACTTCCTTTTGATTCAGGAATAACTGCTTCCGTAGGAATTAAAATAGCAGAGCCCTTCGATTTTAAGATTAAATTTACCTTGGCGAAGGCTCCCGCGACTAATTTGTTTCCAGGATTGGGGCTCAAAGCTCTAATTTGAAGCGTTCTCGTTTGTGGATCAATTTTTGGATCAATGGCATAAACCCTTCCAATAAATACGTTTGATTCATTTTCTGTTTCAAACTCGATGGTATTTCCTTTTTTGATGGCACTGGCATATTTAGCCGGAATGGAAAATTCAATTTTTGCGGGATTGGTGTTAGTCAATGTCGCCATTTTGGTTGATGGAGAGATATAACTACCTATGCTTACATATCGAAACC
>JBILRJ010000199.1:0-5701 GCA_044372695.1 Spirosomataceae bacterium | reverse complement strand
CAGTCGCCGATATCTTTGCCAAAATCAACAAAAAATTTCGAAAAGCACAAAAATTAGCCAAAGACCTGAAAAGGGAAACGGGTGTTGACCCTTCTCATGATGCGGATTGGTGGCAAGATAATGTAGCCTTTACGGGGGAAGTTTTGTTAGGACATTTACGTTACGGGACGCATGGGCAAAATGAAATTGAAAATTGTCACCCCATGTTGCGTCAAAATAATTGGCGGAGTAGAAATTTAGTCATGGCTGGAAATTTCAACATGACCAACGTGGATGATTTGTTTGACAAATTGGTTTCATTAGGTCAGCATCCCAAAGAAAAAGTGGATACCGTGACGGTGATGGAAAAAATTGGACACTTTTTAGACGAAGAAAACCAACGTCAATTCCTGAAATACAAAGATCAATACACCAATCCAGAACTATCAGATGTTTTGGCGAGTAAAATAAATTTAAAACGAGTACTTGAGCGTTCTTGCAAGGATTTTGATGGAGGTTACGCGATGGTCGGAATGACAGGTTATGGTGCTTCATTTGTCGCTAGAGATCCTGCTGGTATACGTCCTGCATATTATTATGTGGATGAGGAAGTGGTGGTGGTCGCTTCGGAAAAACAGGCCATCAAAACCAGTTTCAATTGCGCATACGATCAAATCAAAGAAGTTACCCCCGGTCATGCATTGATCATAGATCAAGAAGGTGGTGTAGATGAGGTTCAATTCATTGATCAATTGGAACAAAAATCTTGTTCCTTTGAACGAATTTATTTTTCCAGAGGATCGGATCCAGATATTTACCATGAGCGCAAAAAATTGGGGCGCTTATTGATTCCCCAGATATTAAGTGAAGTCGATCACGATTTGAAACATACCGTGTTCTCCTACATTCCTAATACGGCAGAAACAGCTTTTTTAGGGATGATTGATGGATTGGAAGATCATTTGGCCAAAGAAAGAAAGAAGGCAATCATGGAAGGCGTTCTTTTTGAAGAGGATTTGGATGAGTTACTGACATTTAGACCACGGGTAGAGAAATTGATTTCCAAAGATGTGAAAGTAAGAACTTTCATTGCCAGTGATGACCAGAGAGATGACATGGTGTCTCATGTATATGATACCACGTATGAGGTAATCAACAAAGGTGTAGATTCGGTGGTCTTGATAGACGATTCAATTGTGCGCGGAACTACCTTGGAAAAAAGTATTTTGGGCTTATTGGATAAATTATCGCCTAAGAAAATCGTCATTGTTTCTTCTGCGCCTCAAATCCGTTACCCTGATTGTTATGGAATTGATATGTCCAAAATGAAGGAATTTGTAGCCTTCAGAGCGGCTTTGGCTTTGTTAAAAGAAAGAGGCTTAGAACACATATTAGATGAGGTTCACTTAAAGTGCCTAAATGCTTTGGAAAATGGAACTGCAGAGGAAGAAAATTTCGTAAAAGCCATTTATTCGTCCTTCACCGACGATGAAATTTCAGATAAAATTGCTGACATTGTCCGTCCAAAAAATTTACAAGCAGGAGTTTCGATTGTTTATCAAACTGTGGCAAATTTAAATATAGCCTGCCCAAATCACCTAGGTGATTGGTATTTCACAGGTAATTTTCCTACCAAAGGTGGTAATCAGGTGGTAAATAAAGCTTTTGTGAATTTTATGAAAGGTGTGGAAGGGAGAGCTTATTAGAATTATGAATTATGAATTATGAGTCATGAAGTATGAGTTATGAATTTAAACCAAGGATTTTTTCAGTTTTAAAAAATATTCATAACTCATAATTTATCAGGCTTGATTCAAATCTTTAATCGGATTAGCCGCAAATTCATTTATAAGTTCTAAAAAAGAATAAATAGCGTATGCTGAACTTGCTTGCTGAGCCTGTTGAAGGATCGACGCCAAAAGCGGTAAGACAAGTGTAAATTGGGCATCTTAACCCTTGTTTCGCATTAATAGCTGTAGGTTTATAATTACAGGTTATGAATTAAGGATAAAAAAATAACTCCTAATTTAATTCATAACTCATAACTCATAACTCATAATTCTAATAAACTACCACCACAGCGCCTCTTTCGGTCATTAGGCCATATTCAGGGAAGTCGATGGACCTAAATTCCACCATCCAAGCATAGGTATCTTGTGGAACTTTTTGACCACGGTAAGTTCCATTCCAGCCAAAATCATCTTGTTGGATATCACCCGTTTTTAGGTCTTTGGGATCTGTGTCTTTTTGGAAAATTAGCTCCCCCCAACGGTTGAATATTTTCACGGAATGAATGATTGTCCGGTTTTTACTGTAAGTACGTGGCAGGATTTCACCTGGATTTAACGTAGCGCCCGGAATAGAAGTGTTTAGTGTTGTTCTTTTAGGATCACTGGAATTTCCGACCCAATTCCAGGTTGGAAGAAAATAATCGTTGTTTTTATCGTCATTTGGAGTAAAAATGCTAGGTGTGATGATTTTGGGCTTGCATTTATCATCAATGGCATAGGTTTGATTCAATTCACATCCGTAGGCATCTTTTACATTTAAATCATATTTGCCATCTCGATTTATTTGAATCTTTTTTTGATCCCAGGGTGCTGTACCTAGAATAAAGCTACTTGGCGTGGTAATGTTATTTTTCCAATCGTAAATGAGGGCATTTGCCAAAGGTAAAACCGATAACGTCAATTTAGGATCTGGTTCGTCTAAACACAAATAGGTATTGAATTTCGGTATTAGGTCATCTTTTGTAATGAAAGTCAACAGGGTTTCTTGGGTATTGGTGCAACCTGATTCTATATCCGATAAGGTCAATTTGAATGTTTTTCCTGATCCGCTAAAAAATGGAATGTAGATTTTGCCAAATTTGGAAACCTCCTTACCGGAATGTGTCCAGCTAAATTGTAATATATTGGTATCTAAAGGCACAATTAAGTTGTCGCTCGGAAGTGGGGCAGGACTCAAAGGCAAATCTCTTGGGATAGGGGAGATTACGTAGTTAGGGAAATTACAATTACTTCCCGTAGGTCCAAAAGCAATGTTGTCATTGAAGATTTTATCAATTTGTTTCTTTAAGACAAATGGTTTTAATAAACTAATGTAAAAAACTTGTGCATCCAATAAATAATCCGTCACACAATCATTCGTTATTTTGGCAACAACCACGTAATAACCGCTTTTTAGCGGGTCGGGGAAATTAAAATCGACAGAATTTTCACCAGGTGTTGGTTGTTGGAAAATTGGATTAGGACCTGGCTTTAACAAAAGTGGATTAGGGATCTTTACTCCATTATTATCAAGGAAAGGACTTAATGGCTCTTTTAGTGCTCCAACTTGATAAATCTCCCACTTCACATTTGTGTTTTTATTCTTTTCACATAAATCCTTGTCCAATTTAAAAGTAAATTTCAAGCCTTTGCATTCCACAGAAATAGACGGAGGGCCGCTATCATCACTTTCATTGATGGTTGTGGGGATTCCCAGGCCAATGTTACCTGTAGTAGAGACAAAGCCATTGGCTTCAAATTTGGCATCGGACAAGGATTGTGTTCCTGTAATTCGTTGATTGGGTTTGCTGATGGTGGCATAGGAATTTCCCTCTTTGGCAATGTATAATTTGGCTTTGTTGACTGGGTCTAATTCGATGGCACCTAGTTTTTCCGTAAAAGTTCCAACCACCCGCATAGACGCATTGATGTTGGTGGTGTCTAATTTAAATTGCAATAACTGATTGGGGCTTCCATTCACGGTCACATACAATAAATTGTTGTTTGGGGAAAAGCTCACTCCGTAAACGTCTGAGGGAGTGGTAATGGTGGCTATTTTTGTAGCTGGATTTCTGGAATAGTCATAAATTTCCACTTTGTTGGGTGGTAATGCCAAGGCCAACTGCGAATTATCGCTGGAAAACTTCACGGTCCCTTTGTTGGAAGCAATCGGATTAGGTGGGTTAATGGGAATGATTCTGGGCTCTGAAATCCCTTTGTTAGTAATGGAAAAAGTTCGGATATTTTTACCATCTGCATCGTATGAGATTAGTAGATATCCATTGGATGTTTTGGTGGCTATGATTTTATCCGAGCTTGGAATGGGGCTCAGTAATGAATCTTTTGCAGTAATGTCACCCACGCCTCCATTGGCAGAGACATCCAAAATGCTGTAAAAAAGCTGCCGAGCGCTGTTGGTGGTAATGATATAATATTCTGAATTACAGGCCTTGCAGGATTTTTTTGGAATAATCGCTACTCCTTGATCAATGCTTTTGTCACCATTCAAACTACCGCCAATTTGTTTGTTTTGATTGTCAAAAATTTGTTCTCCATTGGAAGAAATTCCTCCAAATTGATAATCAGCGCCTTTGTTTTGAATGGGATAATAGGCAACACCAGCAGGAGCATTATAAGGCCCAGGTTCGCTGGTGCTTGTGTAAGGCAATCGTCCATCATTCGGGAAAATAACTCTGACATTATTTCCAACTGTCCATTGGGGGCAGTTGACACAACTTGGAGGTGTCGTAGCCCCTGATCCTGTTCCTGTTCCCGTTACATCGGGCTTGTTGGGGTAAGTGCCACAAATTTTAACAATCATTTTGGCTTCATAATAACAACCCGAACCATCGCTACTATACGATTTTACGGAGTAGCAGCCTTCTTTGCTGACAGTTATTGTGTCACTAGTTTCGCCATTAGGAAACCATAATAAACTTCCACCAGGAACTTTTGCGGATGTTGGAATTTGTAATCGCTTCGTATTGGGTGATTTATTGGAACATAGCTCAGTCAATGTGTCTGATGCATTTTTTCCTAAAAAAAATGGATTAACTTTTCCTATGATCACTTTGGGGTTGGTAATGGTCATCACGAGAGGCGCGGAACTCCCTGATGTTGCTGGTGGGGTGATTCTCACTTGGACCACATAGGTTCCAGCTAAATTATAGGCATGTTGGCCTGTAGGATTGGTCTGTGCGCTTGAAAAAGTTCCTGTACCGTAGTTCCATGAAAAGGTAGAACCCGTCGGATAGGTATGTGCATTGTCTAATTCAAAAATGGTATTGGTTTGTATGGAGCAAGAATCAATGCAATTATTTCTATAACGGATGCTTTGTCCATTTGCTTGAATTGCAAAGAAAATGCATAAAATACATGTTACAACAATTCGTTTCACTTAGGTTGATTTTTGATATAGACGATACAAAATAACACAATTTATTGGTTTTTGTAAAGTTAGCTTGTAAATTGCTAGGCTTTGCCTTCAAATATGAAAAAAGTAATGGCTTTTTTTGCTGTATTACTTATTTCTCAAAATCAATTTTCGGTTTTTGGGCAGGATCCTCAATTGTCTCAATTTTACGCAGCGCCTTTATTGATTTCACCAGCCTTCGCGGGCATTGATGGTTCATCTCGGGTTAATTTCAATCACCGGAATCAGTGGCCTAATTTAAGTGCCAATTATCAATTTTCAGCTGTTTCGGCTGATTTTAGTTTGAATCAATACAACATGGGTTTGGGTTTATTGGTGACCAATGATGTACAATTTTCGAATTTACGAACCACAAATTTGGGTTTGCAATATGCCTATCATTTGAATTTGTCTGAGGATCAATCCCTTTCCTTTGGCCTTCAAGGTTCCTTTGTGAGCCGAGGATTGAGCAATACCAATTTGATTTTTGGTGATCAATTGAATAATTATTTAAGTACTAGTGCTATTGGAAGTACCTTAG
>JBILRJ010000198.1:0-5713 GCA_044372695.1 Spirosomataceae bacterium | reverse complement strand
TGCACATTAGTAGCATGGATGTAAAAAGTATCTTGAAGTTCATCAATAAAAAAGATACTTCCGCGGTGGATGTGATGGTGATGAAGGATGATTCTGTGAAACGTAAAACCTTTATTTTAAGTCGAGGAAATTATGATATGCCAGCTGCTGAAGTGGCCATTGGTGTCCCGAAAAGCATCTTGCCATTTTCTGCTCAGAAATATGGCAATAACCGTTTAGGTTTGGCTAATTGGTTGATTGATGAAAAAAATCCTTTGACCAGCCGGGTATTTGTCAACCGACTATGGGCACAGTTTTTTGGAAGAGGAATTGTGAAAACTTTGGGCGACTTTGGGATGCAAGGTGAATTACCTACTCATCCAGAATTGTTGGATTGGTTGGCTGTTGATTTTCGCAGTCACCATTGGAACATCAAACGATTGGTAAAACAAATTGTTACCTCTGCCACCTATCGTCAATCATCATCTATTTCAAAAGAAGCATTGGCCAAGGATCCTGAAAATATCTACATTTCACACAGTACACGCATGCGAGTACCGGCAGAAAATGTCCGCGATTTAGTGTTGGCCTCAGCTAACATCTTGAACCAAGAAATCGGTGGACCAAGCATCAAACCTTATCAACCCAAAGGGATTTGGGAAATAGCATCCTCAGGCCGCGGATCTTTGATGAATTACATCCAAGACCACAACCAAGATTTATACCGAAGAGGCATGTATGTTTTTATCAAAAGAACGGTTCCACCTCCTTCTATGTTGATATTTGATGCGAGTAATCGAGATCAATGTGAAGTTCAAAGAGGTCGAACCAATACGCC
Organism: Spirosomataceae bacterium; assembly: GCA_044372695.1. Classification (GTDB taxonomy): domain Bacteria; phylum Bacteroidota; class Bacteroidia; order Cytophagales; family Spirosomataceae; genus Aquirufa. Next base: position 4,896 of record JBILRJ010000198.1, on the reverse strand, counting down.
TTTACAGGCTTTGGTGATGATGAATGATCCCAGTGTGATGGAGAGCTCCCGTGTTTTAGCCAGCACTTTATCCAAACGAAATTTGAGTCAAGACCAATTGTTAAGTCTTGCGTTTCGTAAAATCATCTGTCGAACACCTCAGAAAAAAGAACTGGAAATTTTGATGCGTTATTTTGAAAAAGAACAAAAAACATTTGAGATTAATCCTAAAAAAGCAGAGAAATTGATGGGAATTGGTGAATACAAAAAGGAAATCAATTCCTCAAAAGCATTTACCGCTGCTTTGATGCAAACCATTCAGCTAATTTATAACATGGAAGAAGCCTTAATTCGAGTATAATGAGCCTAAAAGAAAATGAATTTTTGAAGAACCAGCTGAACATTACCCGAAGACATTTTTTCGGTCAAGCAGTTGCTGGCATCGGTGGTCTTGCCCTAGGTTCTCTGTTGGTGCCTGAAATTTGGAAGGGCGACGAATCTTCTTCCACGCTACCTTTGGGCGTCGCGCAATTTGCTCCCAAAGCTAAAAGGGTTATTTATTTGTGCCAAAATGGGGCTCCTTCGCAGTATGAATCTTTTGATTATAAACCCACTTTGGTTAAACGCAGTGGGGAGGAATTGCCTGAGTCCATTCGTGGTTCTCAGCGTCTGACGGGTATGACAGCCAATCAAGATAAATTTCCCTTGATGGGCTCATTTTATGATTTCAAGCAATATGGTAAATCGGGTACATGGATTTCTGATATTTTCCCAAATATTGGTTCTATTGCCGACGATATCTGCGTGATTCGGACCATGAATACCGACGCCATCAACCATGATCCAGCTTTAACCTTTTTGCAAACAGGTGCCCAAGTAGGGAACCGACCTAGCATGGGTGCTTGGATGTCTTATGGTTTAGGAAGTGAAAATAAAAATCTGCCTGCTTTTTGCGTTCTCTTATCAAGAGGTAGAGGAAATGGTCAAGGTGTTTATTCCAAATTGTGGACGAATGGTTTTTTGGACTCCACGCACCAAGGCGTTGTTTTTAGTAGTTCCGAAGATCCCATTTTGTACCTCAATGATTCAGATGGAATAGACAAGGCGGCCAGAAGAAGGATGTTAGACGAGTTGGCAGAATTAAATAGTTTGGGATTTCAAGAAAATGGAGATCCTGAGGTGCAAGCCAAAATTCAGCAATATGAAATGGCTTACCGCATGCAAACTGCCGTTCCTGAATTAACCGATTTATCAAAAGAACCTGATCACATCATCAAGATGTACGGCCCTGATTGTCTAGTTCCGGGTACTTATGCGGCCAATGCATTGTTGGCTAGAAAATTATCTGAGTCAGGAGTCCGTTTTGTTCAATTGTACCACCAAGGATGGGATTCGCATGGAAATTTACCTAAAGAAATGGCCCTGCAAGCGCAAGACGTGGACCGTTCTTCTGCGGCTTTGATTACCGATTTGAAACAAAGAGGTTTGCTCGATGAAACATTGGTCATTTGGGGTGGGGAATTTGGACGGACAAATTATTGCCAAGGAACTTATACCAAAGATAACTACGGTAGAGATCATCATCCGAGAGCATATAGCATTTTTATGGCTGGAGGAGGCGTAAAAGCGGGTTCTGTGTATGGAGAAACGGATGAATTTGGGTACAATGTAGTCAAAGATCCTGTCCACATCCATGATTTTCATGCAACTGTACAACATTTAATGGGGATTAATCATGAGCAATTAACTTTCAAACATTTGGGTAGGAGGTATCGCTTAACAGATATTGCTGGCAAAGTTCTTCCTGGATTAATCGCTTAAATATGCAAATTAAATTATACGCTTCGCTGACCAATCTGCTCATCTTTTTGCAAGGGGTTTTGATCTTTGTTTTGATTTTTCAAAATCAACTCGTTTTACCTTTACCTTTTTTGGGTCGATTGCATCCATTGATTTTGCATTTACCCATTGGATTTGGATGTTTATTGGGATTTTTATTTTTGGTCAAAGGACAAGTTGCCTCTGTTGAATTTTACCGAATTTTCCGTTTTCTACTTTATTTAACTAGTATTTTTTCAGCTATATCAGCTCTTTTTGGCTTGTTTCTTTCTTTGGAAACAGGCTATGATACCGAATTGATTCAATTTCATCAATGGCTTGGAATAGCTGTAAATGGATACTATGTCCTCTTCTTGTTTTTATTTGAAAAAAATCAAGTGATCGGATTTTGGAAAAGCTCTTTGGGTTCCGTATTGGGTATTTTCTTATTGTTTTTTGCTGGGCACGGTGGTGCAAACTTGACCCACGGAGAGGATTTTTTATTTCCTTCAGCTGACCAACAAGTCTCTATTACGTCTAAATCAATCGTGTTCAAAGACCTCGTTCAGCCGATTTTGAAGAATAAATGTGAGTCTTGTCACAATGATCAAAAGACGAAAGGCCAATTAAACATGAGTTCTGTCGAAAAAATGTTGAAGGGCGGAAAGAATGGACCTCTTTGGAAGGCTGGAGATGTAGTTAAAAGTCACTTGATTCATCGGATAGAACTTCCAATGGATGCCAAAGAACACATGCCTCCTAAAGGTAAAAGTCAATTGACGGAGAATGAAATTTTACTACTCCGTCTTTGGGTACAATCGGGTGCATCTTTGGATAAGAGCATTCAAGATTATCCAGCTCAATTAGGTTTTTCAAAATGGATTAGTTCTTCAAACGCAAGTTCTTCTTTGGCTCCTGTGGAAAAAAATTATGATTTTTCTTCAGCTTCTGAATCAGATATTGCTTCTGTTAATACGCCTTTTTGTTCTGTTAGACCTATCTCTAGTTCATCGCCTGCTTTGGAGGCCGAGTTTTTTGTGGCCAAAAAATTTGATGTAAATACCTTGGAAAATCTTTCTAAAGTGGCCACTCAGTTAACTGCTTTGAACATTGCCAAAATGCCAATTAAGGATAGTGATGTTAAATTGATGGCTAAATTTACTCACTTAGAAAGGTTGAATTTGAATTTCACCGATATCTCTGGGAAGGGTTTGATGGAACTGATTCCTTGTCAAAATTTGAACTCTTTATCTTTGGCTGGAACCAAAATTCAAGAAGCAGATTTGGTTCAATTTTTGAAGAAGATGGGGACAATCAATGAAGTATTTATTTGGAATACGAATTTAAACGCCACTCAAATTTCGCAAGTCAAGCAATTGTTTCCAAAGATCAAATGGAACGAAGGTTATGTGCCTAAAAACGAACAATTGGCCATCAATCCGCCTATTTTGGTGAATGAAAACTTGATTTTGAAACCTTCCGAAAATTTACTTTTCAAGCATACGCTTAAAGGAGTTGATTTTCATTACAGCTTAAATGATTCAACACCTGATTCATTAGGCAAATTAGTTACTAGAGGTCCAATACAGATAAATCAATTTACTAAGGTTAAAATTCTGGCGACAAAGGCAGGTTGGTTAGCAAGTAAAATGCTCGAATTAAAGGTATTCAAATCAAGATTTGTACCTGATTCAGTACTGCTCTTGACCGAGCCTGAACCTAAGTTTAGTGCTCAGGGAGCTTATACCTTGAAGAATTTTATTTCGGGAGCAAGGTACACCAAGGGTGTTCCTAATCATACTTGGTTAGGGTTTCGTGGAGTTGATTTTGAAGCGGAATTTATTTTTAGAAAGGATAATTTGATCAATGGCCTTACTTATTCTTATTTAGAGAAAACCGATGAGGGGGTATTTCCTCCCACTGAAATTGTTGTTTTAGCTTTGGATAAAAAGGGTAATTGGAATAAGATAGGATACTTTCGGCCTGAAGTTCCTAAAAATCGAAATGGATTCTCTAATAAGGCCATTAATATTCCCCTTTTACAGGGTAATTATTCGAAAATACGGATTCAGGCTAAATCAGTTAAATCATTGCCTAAATATTTAATTAAGGTCGAAAATAAAATTGAAAAGAAAGAGGTTTTTGATCTGGCAGGTCAGCCAGGTAAATTACGCCTAGATGAAATTTTATTTTATTAAAGGGAATCAGCGACGGATACCAATTGTTGAAAGTTTTTTAGTACCTCGATGTTGGGGTGGAGGTTTTTATTTCGATCATCTTGTGTCAGTAAATATCCACTCAACAAAAATTTTGTATTAGGCATTTCTTTTGTTAAAGATTCCAAATATCGATCAATCTCGCTTGCTTTGGGTTCCGTAGTAAACACGCTAACGATGTAGTCCGGTTGGTGGATTTTGTCTGCAAATACCAACTCATCAAAAGGTAGAGATTGACCTAAGTATGTTACTGAATGCTTTCTGGCACGAAGTATGTAATTGGCAAAAAGTAAACCCAGCTCATGTAATTCTCCTTCAGGAACATAGAGAAGGAATTTTTTGGCATTGGGTTTCAGAGATAAATCTTGTTGATCTATGGCCGCTATTAATTTTTGACGAATCAGGTGAGTGATAAAGTGTTCTTGCGCAGGTCCAACTGAGCCAGAAAGCCATAAAGTACCTAGTCGACCAAGGAAAGGATAAATTATGTCCAGAACATAACTTTCGAAACCTATTTTTCGAACAATGTTCTCAGTTAAAGTCTGAAATCGAGCCTCATCTAAATCCAACATGGCCACGGTTAGGGCTTGTATTTGATCAGGATAATCAAGTTTATTTTCAGAGAGCAGTAAAATATGTTTTGAAATTTCATGCTCTTGCATTTTTGAAATTTCCGATATTTTAAAACCTCCTTTATCTTGTAAAATAGCGATATTGAGTACGAATTTCAGATCCCTGTCGCCATAGGAACGAATATTTGTATCTGATCTAATGGGGTTTAATATCCCGTAGCGCTGTTCCCAGATTCTCAAAGTGTGTGCTTTGATCCCGCTGAGGTTCTCCAAATCCTTGATGGAATATTGATTCATTAGTTGAAAGTATA
>JBILRJ010000019.1:0-20898 GCA_044372695.1 Spirosomataceae bacterium | reverse complement strand
TCAATGGAATGAACACCACCAAGAATCGCCCTTTTCATACCTTCTGCCCCATGCGCATGGGCTGCTACTTTAAATCCATAATCTTTGGCTGTTTGAACGATTGCTCGCACCTCCTCTTCCGTAAATTGAGCACCCATACCATCTTTGGCATAACTTAAAACCCCACCGGTGGCGGTAATTTTAATCAAATCAGAGCCTTCTTTGTATCGTTGCCTAACTGCTTTTTGAGCATCCCTCACTCCATTTACTACGCCATCTTCGGCACCTAAATCCTTCTTAAAAGTTTCATTGAGTCCATTGGAGTCATCTGCATGGCCTCCCGTAGAACCAATGGCAACACCAGCAGTGTAAATTCGTGGTCCATCTACCAAACCCTTATTGATAGCGTTTCGTAAGCTGATTACCACATGCGTACCTCCTAAATCTCTAACGGTCGTAAATCCGGCCATTAAATTGTTTTTGGCATGCACCAAAGCCTGATAAGCCACATCTCCCGGATTCTTCGTAAAACGGTCTAAATAGGCATTTGGATTGGTTTCACTTTCCAAATGTACGTGCATGTCAATCAAACCTGGCATAACCGTTTTATTCTTCAAATCAATGAGTTTGTCTCCTTTTTCGATAGAAATAAAGCCTTTTTGAACAGATTTGATTTTTTTTCCTTCAATAACAATCGACATGTTATTCAAAATGGTATTTGTTTTTACATCAATGAGTTTACCACAATGCAAAACCGTTTTTTGGCCCAAGGAAATCATGGGAATTAAGATCAGCAAAAAAATGATACTTTTCATAGCTTATTGGGTTAATAGGATTAATTCAATGTGTTTCCAAAAACTTGGATACGATTTATTCACAACGGAAGGGTCTTTGATGATTGTTTCATGTAAAAGTGCCACCGGGGCAAAGGCCATCGCCATTCGATGGTCATCATAGGTTTCTATTTCTGGAACAATCTGAGCCTTGCTAAAATTAGGGCTTAAGACGTATTTGGTTTGACTTTCCACCTCGACCAATTCTGCACCAAGTTTCGATAATTCATTTTGCAAAGCCAAGACGCGATCAGTTTCTTTGACTTTCAATGATTCAATTCCTGTCAAGGTCAAAGTAATATTTTTTACAGCTGCCACCACACAGATGGTTTGTGCCAAATCCGGACAATGCGTAAAATCCCAAGATAAACTTGTCTCAGCTGGACACTTAGTCAGCAAATATCCTTTACCAGTAAAGGTGCTTTTTACTCCAAGGGGCAACATGATGTCTTTAATAGCCGAATCACCTTGCAAAGAATTTTCTTTCAATCCCAATAATTCCAGTTGAGCATCTTCAAAAGGCGACAAAGCTACCATGGAATACCAATAACTCGCCCCAGACCAATCGGATTCAACAGCAAAAGGAATATCTTGATAAGCTTGATTGGGAATGTCAATGATGCCCAAATCCCAATTCACCGAGGCTTCTATGCCAAAATGTTTCATTTGAGCCAAGGTCATTTCCACGTAAGGTTTAGATCCTAAAGAACCCGTAATGCTTAATTCAATCCCCTCAGGCAAGGTAGGACCCAACATGATGATAGCGGAAATAAACTGTGAACTCACATCACCACGGATGGATAATTTGCGATTGCCAGCATAGCTAAACCCTTTCAAATTGAGCGGAGGAAATCCTGGCATGTTTTCATATTGAATGTCTGCACCTAATTCCTTTAATGCCTCAACCAAAATCCCAATAGGCCTTTCACACATTCTGGGGGTACCTGTCATTTGTTTTTTTTGGCCCGTTAACGCATAATAAGCAGTCAAAAAACGCATGGTTGTTCCTGCGTCTAAAACATCTGCAACAGGCGCATTTTCAGCTAATAAGCGAATCATGGTCTGAGTATCACGTGCTTCCGCTAAATTAAATAATTGATTTAAATGACCTTTAGAAAGGGCATTTAAAATCAAGGCACGGTTACTTTCCGATTTAGAAGCAGGTAATGGAATGCTTGTTTGAAAGGTACTTGATCTAGGAAATAGGCGAATTTGACTCAAAATATGGGTTAGCGATTATCGCAATTTTAGTGTAACAAGTGAAAGAACGGCTAAGATAATTCCCACGATTAAGAAACGGGTAACGATTTTGGCTTCGTGGTAGTTTTTCTTTTGAAAATGGTGATGAAGTGGCGACATCAAAAATATTCGTCGACCTTCCCCATATTTTCTTTTCGTGAATTTAAAATAAGCTACTTGAATGATGACGGAAAGATTTTCTATCAGAAAAATACCACAAAGCACAGGAATTAACATTTCCTTGCGAATAACGATGGCCAATGTTGCGATTACCCCTCCTAACATTAAACTCCCGGTATCTCCCATAAATACCTGCGCTGGATAGGTATTGTACCAAAGAAAACCAATGCAAGCCCCCACAAAGGCGGCACAAAAAATGGCTAATTCTCCTGAATTTGGAATAAACATCACATTCAAGTATTGAGAAAAAACCTTATTTCCAGAAACATAAGCCAAAACCGCCAAGGTCAATCCAATGATCACAGAGGTTCCCGCGGCCAAACCATCTAAACCATCCGTTATATTGGCTCCATTGGATACAGCGGTAATGATGAAAATAACGACCAACACATACACAATCCAAACGTATTGATCTGGAATAAAATCAGGCAAAAGCATGTTGTAATCGAACTGATTATTTTTCAAAAATGGCACAGTGGTCATCAATGATTTGGTATCTGTGTATTTTTGAATTTGAGTACCATCAGCTAAAATTTGAATCTTATCGTAAATCCTAACTTTTGCATAATCATTGAAATACATCGTCAAACCGACGATGATACCTAAACCGATTTGGCCCACTATTTTGAAGCGACCCGAAAGTCCGTCTTTATTTTTCTTGAAAACTTTGATGTAATCATCTAAGAAACCCACAGCTCCTAGCCATATGGCAGAAATTAATAATAGAACAATGTAGACATTGGTGATTTTAGCAAAAAGCACTGTTGGGATAATCAGTGAAAGTAAAATAATAAAGCCTCCCATGGTAGGGGTTCCTTTTTTGGCCATTTGGCCTTCCAAACCTAAATCGCGGATTTCTTCTCCAATTTGTAAACGTTGTAAACGGTAAATCACACTTTTTCCCCATATAGCGGCAATTCCTAAAGAGGTAATGACCGCGGCGAATGCTCTGAAAGTAATGTATTGAAAAACTCCAGCACCTGGAACATTCAAATGTTTATCTAAATAATCAAACAGGTAATAAAGCATAAGTGCCGAAGGAATTTATTCTGGTAGATATAAGAACAAAATTGCAAAATTTTCTAGGGATTTACAAGCAAGGATAAAGCGCTCTAGATTAATTATGGCTAGAGAAGCCTAGGTCAAAGAAAATGCATCCTTTACTACTTCTTTGTCATCAAAATGATGTTTAACGCCTTGAATATCTTGGTAATTTTCGTGACCCTTTCCAGCCACTAAGATGATATCTCCTTTTTTAGCAATGAGTTGAATAGCCGTAAAAATAGCTTCCCTTCGGTCAATGATACTTTTCACTTTAAGGACATTTTTTACTTCCACCCCCATTTCCATCTGTTTCAAAATCAATGCAGGATCCTCGAATCTAGGATTATCGGATGTCAGAACTACAAAATCGCTGTATTCTGATGCCAAACTTGCCATAATGGGTCTTTTGCCAGTATCTCTATTTCCGCCACAACCAAGCACGGTGATGATTTTCTGATCTTTGTTACGGATTACTTGAATGGTTTTTAATACATTTTCCAAAGCATCTGGCGTGTGTGCATAATCGATGATGGCAATTTTTTGACCTGGACCAATCATTTGATCAAAACGGCCTGGAGCTGTTTTTAATGCAGATAATTGAATCAAAACTTCTTCTTTATTTTCTCCCAAAAGAATAGCGGTACTGTAAATAGCCAAAAGATTGTAGGCATTAAACATGCCAATTAGCTGAGCATGAATGGCTTGTTCATCAATGAACAACTCCAATCCAGCGATACTATTTGAAATAATTTTGGCTTTAAAATCAGCAGCATTTAAAAGTCCATAGGTGTGTTTTTTTGCCTTGGTATTCTGAAGCATCACAGCACCCCGCTTGTCATCCACGTTGGTCAAAGCGAAAGCGTCCGATCCCAATTCATCAAAAAAGCCTTTTTTGGCTTTGATGTAGGCATCAAAAGTTTCGTGAAAATCTAAATGATCACGTGTAATGTTGGAAAAAATGGCCCCTTTAAAACATAAACCATGAATTCTTTTTTGGACCACCGCATGAGAGCTTACCTCCATGAATACATGCGTACAACCTGCTGCAAGCATCTCACTCAATAAGGAATTTAAACTCAGCGCATCGGGTGTCGTATGCGTTGAGGTAATGATCTGATCCTGAATTTTGTTATGAACGGTGGAAATTAAACCACAACGATGACCTAAATTTTTAAATAATTCAAACAGCAAAGTAACTGAGGTCGTTTTTCCATTGGTACCTGTAATACCCACCAATTGAAGCTTCTCAGAAGGTTTTCCAAAAAAACAATGAGCAATTTCTGCCATGGCTGAATTGGCATCCTTTACTAGGATAAAGGTCACGTGGGAAGGTACATTTTCAGGCAAAACCTCCACCACACAAGCGCTACAACCTTGATCAAAAACCTGTGGCAAAAATGAATGTCCATCCACCTGAGTCCCTGGAATGGCGAAAAACAAAGCTCCTTGAGACGCCTTTCTTGAATCAAAACAAAGAAAATCAATTGTCTGATCTTCACCTAAAACTGATCTTGTAAGATTTTGTGGAATGATGGAGAATAAAGTTTGTGACATTGGAATTATTTTAGGGTTAATTTCACAAGGGCGTTCTTGGTAGCTGGCGAACCTGCAATTAAGGACTGAGCAAAAACTCGACCATATCCCTGAGCACGAACTTTAAATCCTCTATTTTCCAAATTAAATATGGCATCCCTTAAAGACATACCCACAACATCAGGAACCGTTTTGGCAACAAAGCTTCGAGGGACATTGACCGCGGTTTTTTTATCTAAACTGAATTGAATCCACCGTCCATCTTCCTCTATTTTAGGCATTCCAAATTGTGCCGACAAAATTTCGTGGTCATTGGGGTGTAAAAAATGGGATAACTTAGCATTGTTCAAAGAATCAGGTAAAACGCCAGATAATCTTCGTTGCAACTTCATGTCTCTGGCATATATGTTATCCGAAATTTCTCTAAACACCGGAGCAACCACCTGACGTGAATATGTTTCTTCTGAATTTCCCTGTGGATTATCCATGGCAATCAACATGGTATATTTAGGTTTTTTTGCTGGGAAATAACCAATAAATGAAGCATAATAAGTTCCTTTGACGTATCCACCATTGACCAATCTTTGAGCGGTCCCCGTCTTGCCGGCAATCCCATAAGGAGTGCCTTTAATGTTATTCCCAGTGCCCCTTTCTACCACACCTTCCAACATCGCTCTGATCTTTTTCAGGGTACTTTCTGAGCAAAGTGGGGCTTGATCACGCACTTGCTTTTCGGTATAGTCAATTTTCACCTCATCACCCACGCTCGCTTTTTTAACGATCAATGGTTGAATCCAATAGCCATTGTTGGCGATGGCATTGTAGAAACTGAGTAATTGAAGCGGTGTATAAGAAGTTGAATACCCTACGGAAGACCAAAGCATCTGCCACTTGTCCCATTTAGTGGGAACAGTAAATCTAGGTTTAGGATTTCTAGAAGTAATTTGAAAATTGATGGGATCGATGAGATGAAATTTTCGCAGATAGTCGTAATATTTGGCTTGCTTTGTCCCGAAAGTTCTCCACATTAATTTCATGACTCCATTGTTGGAAGAGGCCTCGATGATTTTCTGCACGGATGCGTCCCCCATGGCATGGGAATCGGTCATGGGTTTACCAAAATAATAAGACACTAGACCACCCACGTGAATGATTTCATCTAAACTCAAATTCGATTCTTCCATCATTGCCATCATGGAGGCTAATTTAAAAACAGATCCGGGGTCGTTTGGAGTGGTTATTGCATGGTTATCGGCTTCCAAATATCCAGTTGCCGATTTTTCATTTTTAGATAAATTAGAAATTGCTCGGATTTCACCTGTGGCCGTTTCCATGACAATCGCTACGGCATAATTGCCTTTGTACTTGGCCAAGGCGTTCATCAGGGCAATCTCAGCAATGTCCTGAATATTAACATCTAACGTAGTGTGTAGGTCATAGCCTGGGGTTGGAATGGTTTCTTTTCCACTATCTACAGGTCTCCAGGTATTTTTATCCATTTTCTCAAAGAGTCCCACACCCGGAATCCCCTTCAACTCGTCATTAAAACTTCCCTCCAAGCCTACGGCCAATTTATCTTTTAAATAACCTACGGTTCGATAAGCCATTTGACCGAAAGGAGCATAACGCACATTTACTTTATCAAAAACAACTCCAGTCTTGGTAGGATCTCCTTTGAATTCCCGAAACAAGGGAAACTTCAAAATCTTTTTTCGTTCTTGGAAGTCCAACAAACGGTAATTAACCAACAAATAATTTTTACCGCTTTTCCGAGCGGATTCAATGCGATTTTTGTACTCTTCGGCAGTTCTATCCTGAAAAAAATTGGCCAAAGAGGCACACAAAGCATCTATATTTTCTTTGTATTTCTGGCCTGACATTTTACTTCTACCATAAACGGTAGGGTCTAAACCCAATCGGTATTTAGGCAAAGAAGTTGCCAACAAACTACCATCATTCGAATAAATATTACCTCGAGTAGCCTCCACACTACGTTCTTTGACATAAGTTTGAGCAGCTTCTTCTCTCAACTCAGGTCCTTTAACGACAATCACGCGCCATAAAAAAAACATCAAAACAAAAAATAAGGCAAAAATAAAGATGATGAAATAGGTAAATCTATCAGTAATAATTTCACGAATATTTTTCCTTCCTAGATTTGACATGCGAACAACAGTTTCAATAATTTCTAATTACTTTCTTCCACTTTTTCCTCACTAACTACCTTGATGGGGGGTATTAAACTCAATTCAAGTTGATATTTTTTCATTTCATTGGCCAAATAACTTTGCTTACCAGCTTTCATGTATTCGGCTTTTTGAGTGGTATAATCGGCTCTAACTTCTTGTAATTCAGCTTTAATTTTGGAAATTTGGTGAATTTCAACATCCGCCAGCATCGAATAATAAATGTAAATAAAGATCAAAAATGCCACATAAATGATGCGTTTTATCAAATCAATAGGAAGTTCCCCTCCAGTGATTGGATCCAAATTAAAAATCAAATCCAGAAGACCTGCATTAGATTTATGTTTTGTTTTAGAACTAAGTGATGTCTCAATATTCTTTGCCATAGCTAAGATTTATAGGCTATTCGAAGCTTCGCACTTCTCGACCTAGGATTTCGTTTCAATTCATCGGAAGTGGCTACTACGGGTTTTCGAGTCACAGAATCGAAAGGCTTATGTACCACACCAAAGAGATCTTTGTCCTCTTTTCCAAAACAATCGCCCGTTTTAATAAAATTTTTGACCAAACGATCTTCCAAAGAATGAAAGGACATCAAACAAATGCGACCATTGATAGCAAGAACACGAGGCAACTGAACCAAAAATTCTTCAATCACTGCTAATTCTTGATTTACCTCGATTCTCACTGCCTGAAAAGCTTGCGCAAAGTACTTAAATTCTCTAGATTTTGGAGCTAATTTGAAAAGAATTTCTTTGAATTCCCCGGTCGTTTGCAAAGCCTTACTGGTACGAGCTTGAACAATGGATTGAGCCAAGGTTTTTGCATTTTTAATTTCTCCATACATGCCAAAAATCTTTTGTAATTGCTCAGCAGAATAGCTATTTAACACTTGTTTTGCGTCCATGGGAGCAGATGGACCCATCCTCATATCCAAAGGCCCATCAAATCGAGTAGAGAATCCCCTCTCCGCGGCATCCAATTGATAAGAAGAAACACCAAAATCCGCTAAAATCCCGTCCACCTCTTTGATGTTATAAAGTCGAAGAAATTTCTCTAAATGTCTAAAATTACCCGTAATCAAAGTCAAGCGATCATCGTCTATTTTCTCTGCTTGCCTCCACGCGTCAGGATCCTGATCAAAAGCAAACAATTTACCCTCTGGTCCAAGTTTGGCTAAAATAGCCTTGGAGTGGCCTCCACCTCCGAAAGTGACATCTACGTAAGTTCCCTTGGGTTGAATATTCAATCCTTCAATGCATTCTTCCAATAAAACGGAGGTGTGATAATTTTGCTCTGACATAATTTTTTCTCAAAACAAAATTACAAATTATCCTTTGGCAATTTTCATCAAAAAGCAATTTTGTCATTATTTTTAATGCTCATTTTCTTTCTTGTATCTTTGTTGGGTATAATAAGAAATTTATGAAAAATTTATATTCATTTGCCTTAGTGTTCATGCTTATTACAACGAATGTAATGGCTCAATCCAAAACCTCAGTTCTGAATGGCCCTTGGAGAGGTGAACTAGCATCCATTGGTGGGCCTCTACCCTTGAATTTCACAGTAGAAAATGGCAGTTCAAACCAAACATTTCAAATAAAAATCCAAAATGGTGCCGAAAGTTTTAACTTAGGAGAATCCTATTTCCGTGGAGATTCCTTGGTCATTCCCTTTGATTTATACGATTCTGAACTCATTTCCGCAGTCAAAGCAAATCAAACGTTGGTAGGTTTTTGGGTTAAAAGTAGAAATGGCGAAGTGGTGGGCAGAATTCCTTTTCAAGCCAAACACGGATCTACAGAACGTTTTACCAATTTAAAACCAGCCAAAATCAATGTTACTGGAAAATGGGATGCTGATTTCTGGAGCGATGAAACCAATCACAGTCCTGGAGTAGGAGTTTTCGAACAAAAAGGAAACCAAGTAACAGGTACCTTTTTAAAACCCAGTGGAGATTACCGATTCTTGCAAGGAAATGTGAGTGGCGACAGCCTATTTCTAAGCTATTTTGACGGAAGCAACTTGTATTTATTAAAATCCAAATTAGCAGGAAAAGAACTCAGTGGACAATTTACCTCCGGATTTGCCGCAAAACGAATTTTCAAAGCCAAAGCAGATCCGAAAGCTAGTTTACCAGACTTGAAAAAACTGACTTTTTTGAAAGAAGGATATGATAAATTGGACTTCAAGCTACCTACGCCTAGCGGAGAAATGATTAGTCTACAAGATGAAAGATTCAAGGACAAAGTCGTGGTGATTGAGCTATTGGGTTCTTGGTGTCCCAATTGTTTAGATGAGTCTCGCTTTTTAGCTCCGTTTTATCGTAAAAACAAAGAGAAAGGCTTGGAAGTCTTGGGTATTTCATTCGAATATTCCCCTGATATTGCTGTTTCTGGACCTAAAATTGAGAATTTCAAAAAACGCATAGGAATTGATTACCCCATTTTATTTGCAGGTGTTCCAAGCGATGAGACAGTCAAAAAAGTAATTCCCATGATCAATAAGTTTTATGGCTATCCTACCACCTTTATCATTGATAAGAAAGGTCGTGTAAGGGAAATTCATACCGGATTTTCAGGACCAGGAACAGGTGCATATTATACCGACTGGACCATTGAATTTGAAAAAACCATCAATAATTTATTGAAAGAAAAATAATGAAATACGCCATTTTATGTATTTTCTGTTTCTGCCTTTTCTTTACAGAACAAATGAAAGCGCAGGAATTGTCTCTGAAAAAAGAAAAAAAATGGATAACGCCCTTGGTATTAACCGGGGCGGGACTGGCTCTATACAATGACGCCACTAAAAATGCTCAAATCAAATTTAGCAACAAACATTTGTCCAATTTTGAAACAAGTTTAGACGATTACCTACAATTCACACCAACGTTGCTACTCATTGGAGCCAATATCGCACAAAAAATCTCCGGAAAAGATCAGGAACCAATAAAGGATAAACTTGGAAAATTGATCATTGGTACGGGTACCTATTTCATTGCGGCTCAAATTTTAAAAAGGGGTATCAATGAAACAAGACCCGATGGATCCGATTATTCTTTTCCATCTGGACATACCACAGTAGCCTTTTTTGGGGCAAGAATGTTGGATAAAGAATTCCGAAAAACCCATCCTTGGTTGGTAGTGGGTGCTTATTCGATTGCCACTGCCACTGGGGTACTTCGGGTAGCTAACAATAAACATTGGGCAAGCGATGTTTTTGTGGGAGCGGGTTTAGGCATCGCCTCTGCAGAATTTGCGTATTGGTTATATCCCAAATTGAAATCCAAATTTGAACAAAAGCAAGCTTTTGGATTTGAACCGATTGTCGCACCTAATTTATATGCCGCTAAATTCACTTATAGTTTTTGAAATCGAAAACGGTGGATTCAGTAGTTTTACCTCTTACCTTTTACATCATACATCTTACCTCTTACATCATACCTCTAACATCAAGACGCACGGCCGTGCGTCTCTACCTCTTACATCAAACCTCTTACCAATTTCACAATACCAAATAAACCAAAGCCCCAGCGAAGTAACCCAAAATAGCTAAGAGACCAATGTTTTTGGCATACCATCCAAACTCAATCTTTTCCATCCCCATCACCGCTACACCTGCGGCTGAACCAATGATCAAAATACTTCCACCAGTGCCTGCACAGTAAGCTAAATACTCCCACATTGGATGATCTATTGGAAATTCAGTGATCGAGTACATTCCCATGGTAGCGGCCACCAAAGGTACATTATCTACGACCGAGGAAGCTATTCCTATCAAAGTCACAATCACATTTTGATTTCCAACCAAATGGTTCAAAGCCAAAGCTAACTCTTCCAAATAGCCAAAAGACTCCAAGCCAGCGATGGCCATTAAGATCCCTAGAAAAAATAAGACACTGGATGTATCTATTTTGGTAAGCGCATGTCCTACCGACAAAGGTTTTTTACTTGCCTCATCCTTATCCGAATGAATGAATTCCGAAATGATCCACACGATTCCCAAGGCAAGTAAAATGCCCATGTAAGGTGGCAAATGCGTGAGGGTTTTGAATACGGGAACGCCTAATAAACTAAGCGTACCGGCCAAAAGCATAATGCGGCCATCTTTTTCTTCTTGTTTAGTCAAATGACTCATTTTTTCAGGTAAACCTAGCGGCATCTTTTTCACTTTAAAAGAGGCTACAAGAATGGGAATTGCCAATGAAACAATGGAGGGCAAAATGAGTGCTTTGACAATTCCTAATGCTGAAATTTGACCCCCAATCCACAGCATGGTAGTTGTCACATCTCCGATTGGAGACCAAGCACCACCTGCATTGGCAGCAATGACCACGATACCGACAAAATATTTTCTAGTTTGTTGATCGGAAATTAATTTTCTCAGTAAAGTAACCATCACAATAGCTGTGGTTAGATTATCTAATACCGCAGATAAAAAGAAGGTAATGATGGAACTAATGATCAAAAGTTTGACTGCGTTCTGTGTTTGAATCAAATTGCTAATGAAGCGAAATCCCTGATGCGCATCCACCAACTCAACCAAGGTCATGGCACCTAAAAGAAAGAATAATATTTCAGAAGTCGCCCCCAAGTGATGGGTTAGTACGCTTAATTCTCCTTGCCCTTTGACTAAGGCAAAAACCACCCAGACCAACACACCTGTTACCAAGGCACTTGCGGTTTTATTGATTTTCAAAGGGTGCTCAAAAGCAATGGCTAAATAGCCAATAACAAAGAGAATAATTGACAAAAATTCCATATTTTGGGGTGGTTTTAAACAAATAGAGGGGATAAACCCCTCCACTATTATTTATCATACTGGCCTTACTTCAATTTAGCTACGGCCTCTTTAATTCGATCACAAGCTTCTTCCAATTGCTCATCCGCAGCAGCGGTAGAAATACGCATACAGTTGGGGGCTCCAAAACCAGAACCTGCCACCGTAGCAACAAACGCTTCGGCTAATAACCAAGAACAAAAGTCATCTGAATCTTTGATAAGGGTTTTACCGTCAGATTTACCAAAATAAGCAGAAATATCAGGAAAAGCATAGAATGCGCCATCGGGCATGTTTACTTTAAATCCTGGAATTTCTCTTAATTTAGCTACGACTAATTTTCTTCTGCGATCATACGCTGCTTTCATTTCATGAGCGTGATCTAAAGTGCCATTAAAGGCAGCTACTGCTGCTTTTTGCGCAATTGAATTAGTCCCAGAGGTAACCTGACCCTGTAATTTTTCCACTCCATCAGCAATCCATTTGGCAGCAGCAATAAAACCAATTCTCCAACCCGTCATCGCATGACCCTTAGCAACTCCATTGACCGTAATTACACGATCCTTGATATCTGCAATGGATCCGATGGAAAAATGTCCACCTTGTGTAAAATTTATGTACTCATAAATCTCATCTGCCAAAACAAAAATTTTCTCATGTCGAGCCACCACATTGGCAATATCTCTTAACTCCGATTCTGTGTAAACAGATCCTGTTGGATTGTTTGGAGAAGCGAACATCACCATTTTAGTTTTTGGCGTAATGGCTGCTTCAAACTGCTCGGCAGTAACTTTAAAATTATTCTCAAATGCCCCTTGAACCACAACCGTTGTCCCCTCGGCCAATTTGACCATTTCCGAATAAGACACCCAATAAGGGGAAAAAACAATTACTTCGTCTCCTGGATTCACCAATGCAGCTATAGCGTTGGCCAATGAATGCTTAGCCCCTGTTGAAACAACGATATTTTCCGAACTCCACTCTAATCCGTTATCACGTTTTAATTTATTGGCAATGGCTAGTCTCAAATCAGGATATCCCGCTACCGGAGAATAACCGTGAAATCCATCATCGACGGCCTTTTTAGCTGCCTCACAAATGTGTAGGGGTGTTTTGAAGTCTGGCTCTCCAACTGAAAGACTGATTACTTTATGGCCTTGAGCGGCCAATTCACGCGCTTTTTTAGTCATTCCTAAAGTGGACGACTCTTCTAATGCTTGAATACGATGTGCTAATAATGAATTTGACATATATCGGGTAGAACTTATTAAAAACCTCGCAAAAATACCGTTTTATGTCTTGATTTACTAATGAAATCGCAAAATTTGAAGATGGATTTTTAAAAAAATTAATTCAAGTGATTTAATTTGGCATATACCCCATCGACATTTTTCAATAAATCCCAATGAGTCCCTCGCTCCAGAATTTGCCCCTTTTGAACCACCAAAATTTCATCCGCATCTTGTATCGTACTCAAGCGGTGAGCAATCACTAGGACAGTCCGGTTTTTCATCAAATTCTTCAAAGCCAATTGAACCAATTTCTCTGATTCATTGTCCAAAGCACTTGTTGCTTCATCTAAAATCAAAATTGGTGGATTTCTCAAAACAGCCCTTGCAATGGATAACCTTTGTCTTTGTCCGCCTGAAAGTTTAGAACCTCGATCACCGATGTAAGTTTGATAACCATCGGTACTTTGTAAAATAAAATCGTGGGCATTGGCGATTTTTGCTGCTTCTTGAACTTGTTCCAAGCTGGCATTTGTCCCAAATGCGATGTTATTGAAAATACTGTCATTAAACAACACAGACTCCTGGGTGACAATACCCATCATCGCTCTCAGATCAGTCAAAGGAATGTTTTTAATGTCAATTCCATCCAACTTGACTTGCCCCAGTAAAGGATCATAAAAACGAGGTAATAGATCAGCTAAAGTAGACTTTCCCCCTCCAGAGGGTCCGACCAGCGCCACTGTTTTCCCCTTGGGAATTTGAAAAGATACTTGATCCAACACTTTTCTACCCTCAGCGTATTCAAAAGAAATATTCTCAAAAGTAATGGCGTCTTCAAGGCTTGACTTTTCAATCAGGGGCTCCAAAGTTTTGATGTGAGATTCCGTATCTATAATTTCCAAAATCCTTTCCGCCGAGGCAACACCTCTCTGTATTCCACTAAACGCATCTGCAATCACCTTTGCAGGCCGCATAACCTGTGAAAAAGTAGCAATGAATGCAATAAACGTGGAAGCACTTAAACTCCCTTGTCCATCAATCACCAAACTTCCGCCATACATCAAGATGCCCGTGATCACAAAAACACCCAAACTTTCAGAAACAGGTGAAGTTAATTCTTGACGGTAGCGCATTTTCAAAAAGGATCGTCGGTATTGCTCATTGGTATTACCAAATTTCTGATCCATCATGTTTTCAGCTCTAAAAGCCTTAACAACCCGCATCGCGCCGAAAATTTCATCTAAATGACTAATAAGTGCACTCAAATGGTGTTGAACCCATCCGGAATCCCTCCGTAATTTGCGTGAAATCAAGGCAATAAATCCCCCAGACAAAGGCAAAATGGACAAAGAGAACAAAGTCAATTTCATGGACATACTTCCCAAAAAAACAAAAAATAAGACCAGAGAAAAGATTTCTTTGAATACTGCTGTAAAAGCACGGCCAATGCTGTTCTCCACTTCTTGTACATCCGTGGTCAAACGAGCCATCAAATTACCCTTTTTTTGGTCACTGAAGTAGCCTAAATCCAAACGAATGGCTTTTTCAAAAACAGCTTGCCGCAATGAGGCTATCGTATCAGCACCCACAGAAGCTAAAATTCGCTGAGAAAAATACCTGAAAAAATTGGATAAAACCACCGAAATAATAATGGCAGCGCAAGCGTACTGCAAAGCACCAATACGGCCAAAATCTGCCAAAGCTTGATAAAAATAATGATTGAATAAAAATGAAAAATAACTGGGGCTAAAACTAAAATCAGGAATGTTTCGATAAATGGCAAAATCAACTTTCGATGTTTGAAAAAACAAAACATCCAAAAGTGGAATCAATAAAGTGAAGTTTAAAATACCAAATAAGCTAGCAAAAAAGGAAAATCCAAAGTAAGGAACAATATACTTACGAATGGATCCTGCGTAACTCAGTAGTCGAAGATATGTTTTCAATGATTTTTATTTCAAAATTTGGTTTAAATTACAATAAATTTCAATTCTAATCCCCAATTTTTACATTTTTGAATGCTTATTCCTAAAAGAATCTTATTTGATGCAGAAAGAATGAAATATCCGAATACCGGATTATATCATTTTTGCAAACAACTTGCCAATGCCCTTTTCAATGAAATGCAAACTGAAAAAGAGGAATTAGAATTGTTAACTGATCGTGCTTCCGCCTCATTATTTCTTTCAAAAACCTTCCGAAAGCCTCAATTTTGGCATAAATTCATCCTGCCCTCAACGAAAAAAATACAGGTTTGGCATGCCACCCACCAAGACACACGCATTTTCCCTATTCATCAAAAAATACCCATCGTTTTTACCATTCACGACATCAACTATTACCACGATCCAAACAAAAGTTGGAAGAAAAAACAGGCGTTTTTACAAGAACTCCAAAAAAAAATCGATGCGGCGAGTTATCTGGTTTTCATTTCTGCATATACCTTAAATGATGTTGAAAAACACCTTAATATTGCAAATAAGCCCCGGAAAGTCATTTACAATGGTTGCAACATTCCTTCCTTTGTTCCAACAAGCTCCAATCAAACAGCTCAAATAGAACCTTATTTATTTACCATAGGTACTATCACTGACAAAAAAAATTTCCACGTTCTCCCTCGACTTCTGGTTAATTCACATTACAAATTAATCATTGCTGGGATTGTCCAAAGCGATAAATACTTGCAAAAAATCAAAGACGAAGCCATCAAACTCGGAGTGATAAATCAGATTGAATTTATAGGGTCTGTCAATGACGAAGAAAAAAACTTGTATTTTCAAAATTGCGAAGCACTTGTATTTCCATCCTTGGCGGAAGGATTTGGCTTGCCAGTGATAGAAGCGATGCACTTTGGCAAACCCGTTTTTTTATCAAAATTCACCTCCCTGCCTGAAATTGGAGGGGATGTTGCTTACTATTTTGATTCATTTGATGGAGATTCCATGAGAAAAACCTTAGATGAAGGGCTTCAACATTATGTGCAAAATCAGCCTCAATCAGCTATTCAAAAGCGATCTCAATTATTTTCTTGGGAAATAGCTGCCAAAGAATATCTGGAGATCTACCGATCATTGTATTGATCTAGGACAATATTCGGTAATTCTTATATTCTCCTATTCGAATTCCTGTCAAATCTTCGATTTTTTGAAGCACTTTTCTTCGAAAACTCATCTTTTTCCTCAGTTGCTTGGGGTCAAAATGAAAAGGCCAATTTTGCGCATCGATTCGTGCCTGCATGGTTTGGGGATGTGTTCCTTGGAATCGAGTGAGCCGCTCTGCATTTTCAAAATCAAATTCGTAATCGATGGGGACATTCTCTGCCATCCAAGCGTCATCTCGGTAAAAATGTTGAAAGTTGCGCACTTTATTATTGAGGCCCTGCGGGGGCTTCACCCAACCATAATGATAAATAAAAGCTGGAATTAATTTTACTTTTAATTTCTGGCCCGACTTTCTAAAACCTTGAGCATCCTTGTAAGAATGTACATCAGGTGAATTTTTCACAATTCTTATTTCTCTCCGATACCACCTTCTCGAATCAGCAATGAAATCATAGGAACCATAAAAATGTTGGTAATGAAAAAGCAATCCTTCCACCTTTTCATCTAAAAGATGATTTTGCATTTCTTGACGAATCACCGACAAATCATTTTCGTGCACACATTCGTCTCCTTGAATATAAAATGCCCAATCACAATCTTTGGAAATGGCCCGATAAGCCTTATCCGTTTCCAATGCAAAGGTTTTTCCTCCTTCCCTTTGAAATTCATCCCAAACAGTTTCAATGATTTTGATTTTCGATGATTGAATGGATTGAATTAATTCCAATGTTTTATCCTCCGATTTACCCACCGCCACCACAAATTCATCGCAGATGGGCAAAATAGAAAGTATGGCCTCCACGATCGAGTAATCGTTTTTGACCGCATTCCGAATGAAGGTAAATCCAGCTACTTTCATCTATGATTTCACTTGAATTCCGTGGTACTTTTCCTGCTCCACATAATCCTTCCGGAGTGGGTGCCCGACCCAATCCTCGGGCAACAAAATCCTACGTAAATCAGGATGCCCCTCAAAATACACTCCGACCAAATCAAAAGCTTCTCTTTCATGCCAATCGGCCGTACGCCAAATGGACACCAAAGATGGAACAGAAGGCAATTGATCGTTTTCTAACAATCTTGCTTGCACAATTTGCAAGTGCAGTGTCAAATGATGTGGAATGGAATAAAGGGTATATATCAATTCCAATGTTCCTTTTTCAGGCCCATTATCTATAGCCGTTAAACAAGATAATTGATCAAAATAACAGGCTGGATTTTTCCAAAGAAATTCACATACCTTGAACAAATCCTTGGACTCCAAGGTGATTCGCTGCAAAGAATCATTCCATTCAAAGGAGATGCCCAATTCAGTTTGGATAAGGGATGGGATAAAATCGACAGACATCTTAGTTTTTATTTAGCGCTTGCAAAATACGTTTGGGTGCAACCAAGGTTTCTTGGTTGATTTTTTCTTGCAACTTAATGATGCCGCCCAAAAGTGCTTCGGGTCTAGGCGGACAACCGGGGACATACACATCTACAGGAATGATTCGGTCAACGCCCTTTACCACATGATAGCCATGTTCCCAATAAGGCCCACCGCAATTGGCACAAGATCCCATGGAAATCACATAACGCGGTTCTGGCATTTGTTCATACAAGCGCCTAATGCGATCCGCCATTTTAAAGGTAACGGTTCCAGCCACGATCATCACGTCCGACTGCCGAGGGGAAGGACGGGGAAATACCCCAAAGCGATCCAAATCGTAAGCTGAGGAAAAAGCCTGCATCATTTCAATGGCGCAGCAAGCTAAACCAAAACTCATGGGCCAAAGTGAACTAGCCCTCGCCCAATTCAACAAATCCTCTACCTTGGTGATGACAAAGCCTTCCTTTTGAAACTCTTGGTCTAATAAACTGTTCATCTCTTATCGAATAATCGTTAGTTCACCCATCACCTCAGGATAATCCTCTTCGGGCTTAATGGAATACATATATGTTCCCGTTGGGACCTTATAAGGATGAACCAAAGCATCAAATTGGGGATTATTCCCCTTGCTGGCAAAAACTTCCTGTCCCCAACGATCAAATATTTTGATAATCACCCCGGAATAAATATCCTTATTAGTAATATTCTCTATCATCCAAACGTCATTAAATCCATCACTGTTTGGCGTCATCACGTTATATGGATGAATTCCGGGTAAAATTTTTATTTTTATTTCAGCTTTAGCATCTGGGCAACCGGTTTTTTTTCCAACGACTCTGTAGGTAAATTGATAAATTCGATTCAAACTATCTGGATTAAATTTACCATTTGAGAATTTAAATTGGGTATTTAAACCCGTATAATTTGTCAATAAATTTTTAATGTCAGACATCTCTTGCCATTCCCAGACCACACCATCAGACGAACCATTCACAGGAATGATTACATCCTTGACAGCAGGAATTGCACTCACTTTAGGTTCAGGCATTTTTTTCGGAGGATCACCCCCAATTAAAACCAATTTATCTTGAAGCGCTACCCAGGGGCAATCTACTTGAGAAAAACTTTTATGAGAACACGTAAGAAGTAACAAGATAAATAAACCCCAAAAGGCCTGTTTTGTCCAAGAAATTGATAATTTTTGTGTTAGATACATAAAGCTTTTATCGTTTCGCATCAAAGGTTTTGTAAATATACCTAAATTCACAAAATTTTTGTCCTATGTCGTTTAGCCATTTTTTTGATACGGATTTAAGCAAACTGAAAGGGGTCACGCCCCCAAGACTCAGTTTACTCCAATCGGAATTGGGTTTAAGCACATTTGGGGACCTGATTCAATACTTTCCTTTCCGCTACGAAGACCGAACCGTCATTCTCCCCATAGATCAAATCCAAGATGAAATGGAACATGCGCAGTTTGTCGGTCGAATACGATATGTAGAAAAGTTGGGAAATGGACCCAAGCAACGATTAGTGGCGCAATGTTGTGATGAATCAGGATGCATTGAGCTGGTTTGGTTTCAAGGCATTAAATGGGTGGAGAAATTACTTAATTCGGGGTCAGATTACCTGTTTTATGGAAAACCTGGAAGTTTCAATGGGCAATTACAAATGACACATCCAGAAATGGAATTGTACAAAGGCCGCCAACTCACAGAAAAAGTTTACCAACCTGTTTACCATCTAACAGAAAAACTTCGTAAGAAATACATCGATAGTAAGGTCATTGCGCAACTTCAAAGAAACCTTTTAGCCATTGCTTTTCCCCACATCAGGGAGACTTTGCCAAAGGACATCATCCAAAAATATAAATTAATTTCCAAGCAAGAAGCGCTGTATCACATTCACCTGCCGCAGTCAGACAATTGGCTGCATCAGGCCAATAGGCGATTAAAATTTGAAGAGCTATTCTACAACCAATTGCGCTTGATCAAGCAAAATTTGATCCAAAAAAACACCTATGCAGGACAAGTTTTTTCTTCAGCGGCTTTATTGACAGATTTTTACAACAATCATTTGCCATTCCAATTAACTGAGGCGCAAAAAAAAGTCATTCGAGAAATTTTCCATGACATGCGTTCCGGCCAACAAATGAATCGACTACTCCAAGGAGATGTTGGTTCTGGCAAAACCATTGTTGCTTTTATCTGCATGCTCTTGGCCATCGACAATGGGACACAATCATGTTTACTCGCACCTACGGAAATTCTTTCCGACCAACATTATCAAGGCTTAAAAGTCTTTGCCGATTTATTGGGGATCAAAATCGCTAAACTAACAGGATCTACCAAAAAGAAAGACCGGGTGGGTTTGTTGGAAGATTTAGCTTCAGGCGATTTACACATTTTGGTAGGTACCCATGCTCTGTTTGAAGATGTCGTGCAATTCAAAAATTTGGGTTTATGCATCATCGATGAACAACATCGCTTTGGGGTTGCACAAAGAGCCAAACTTTGGGAGAAAAATAAACATATTCATCCACACGTGTTGGTCATGACAGCCACACCAATTCCACGAACTTTAGCCATGACACTTTATGGCGATTTAGATATTTCCATCATAGATGAGTTGCCAGCTGGAAGAAAACCCATTCAAACCTTGCACAAATACGATTCACACCGTTTGCAAGTTTTTAGTTTCATACAACAGGAGATCGATAAAGGCCGACAAGTCTACATCGTCTATCCATTGATTGAGGAATCGGAAAAAATGGACTTCAAAGATTTAATGGACGGGCATGAAAGTATTTCACGCGCATTTCCTGATGTACCACTAGGTATTTTGCATGGTAAAATGAAACCCGCCGACAAAGATTTTGAAATGGCTCGTTTCGTGAAAAATGAAACTAAAATCATGGTGGCAACCACCGTTATCGAAGTGGGTGTCAATGTCCCCAATGCCAGCGTGATGATCATTGAAAGCGCGGAACGATTTGGACTATCACAATTACATCAATTAAGAGGTCGGGTTGGCAGGGGCGCTGAACAAAGTTATTGCCTACTTATGACTAGTTTCAAAATTGGTGCAGATACCAAAAAACGCATCGAAACGATGGTGCGAACCAATAATGGTTTTGAAATTGCAGAAGTAGATTTACAATTAAGAGGCCCAGGTGACATATCAGGCACTCGACAATCTGGCGTCATTGATTTGTTAATCGCTGATTTAGCCAAAGACGGTGAAATCTTGAAAGTTGCCCGAGAAACCGCTATAGAAATTCTGCACGCAGATCCCAATTTAGAAATGGAAAATCATTGGGTTATCCGTGAGCAGGTCGCACATCTGAAAAAAGATGCAACGAATTGGGCGAAGATCAGTTGAGTATAGACGCACGGCCGTGTGAATTAAGGTAAGAGG
>JBILRJ010000393.1:0-2548 GCA_044372695.1 Spirosomataceae bacterium | reverse complement strand
CCCAAGACCAATTCGTCCTTTTCTTGAGAAAAACATTGCTTCAATCGGGCATACATCAGCTTTTGCTTCAATTCTTTGGCCAAAACCCTCAAGAAATAATAATTATTATGCATGTTTTTTGAAAAGTACTATTGAAATTTAAGCCTAAATTTGTGCCAAACAATTTTTGAATGAACACCATGACTTCCTATTTTACTTTGAAAGAAAGCGCAGAAGGCTTGTACAAAGATAAAGGAAGTAAATTCATCGCTTACAGCTTTCCCGTAAAAGATGTAGAAGAAATCAAGGAAATAATTGCCTTGTTGAAAATAGACCATCCCAAAGCCAGGCATGTGTGTTATGCCTATCGACTCGGAAATACCCCTGAGGAGGCCCGGTCCAATGATGACGGAGAACCATCCGGAAGTGCTGGAAAACCAATTTTAAACACCATTATATCCAATAATTTACATTATACCCTCGTGGCGGTTGTTCGGTATTTTGGCGGCACTTTATTGGGAGTTCCTGGATTAATTCATGCGTATAAAGAAGCTAGTTTAGATGCGCTTAAAGAGGAAAATATCTTTTTGAAAGAACCGGAAAAAGTGATTCAAATCGCATTCGACTATTTTCAACTCAATGATGTGATGAAAATTTGCAAAAAACAGCCCATCAAAATTGTTCAACAAGAAATTAATAATTCTTGTTTATTTGATTTGAGCTTTAAGTTAAGCGATGAGGAAGTAGTTTTTTCAGCCTTAAAGGATTATATTTAAAATCCGCAAAAAAATAGAAAACGAAATGAATTAGTAGCATAATGAAATTAGACTTAAAAATAATTCAGGATAATTTGTTGGAGCAGTATTGCAATCAAGTTGATAAGGAATTGCAAAACAACTTTGACAGATTGGTGGATGCCGAAATTTCAACAGACGTTTTCAGTTTTTATACTTCGGTAGCATCGGTTTTTTCAAGCAAAATTGAGGGTGAAAATATTGAGCTGGATAGTTATATCAAGCATAAAAAATTTGGCATTCCATTTTTACCAGACTATACCCAAAAAATTGATGACCTATATTCGGCTTATACTTTTGCCAAAACAAATGTGTTGAATGAAGAAAACATTGGCGAAGCACATAAATTTTTGAGTAAAAACCTCCTTTCCGAAAACCATCAAGGCAAGTTGAGAACACAAAACATGTATATTAGCACTGCCGATGGAAGAATAGAATATGCAGCCGCTACGCCTTCGGAATTGAAAAGCGAAATGGAAAAATTTTATCACGACATAGCATTGCTTTTGAATACAGCATTAACGATACAAGAGGTTTTCTTTTTTGCCGCGATGATTCATTTGGTTTTTGTAAAAATACATCCCTGGAATGATGGCAATGGGAGAACTGGACGGCTATTAGAGAAATGGTTTTTGGGACAAAAATTGGGAGAAAAAGCATGGTTTGTGCCAAGCGAAAGAAACTATTATGAGCAACATCAAACTTATTACGATAACATTCGCGCATTGGGTTTAGAATATCCTGAATTGGATTACAGCAAAGCTTTACCTTTTCTCCAAATGCTACCCAACGCGATTAAATAAAAAGAATAAATCAATAAATGAGCAAAAAAACTTTATTTATACCAACGCTTAATCCTAACGAAAGATTTGAACGCAACCTGATAAATTATGAAGTATGAATTATTAATTATGAGATGTTATTTTAAATTCATAACTCATAACTCATAATTCAATTAGATTCTTCTTGGATTAAGCTAAAGAAAAAAGTTTTTTTGTTTCTTTTTTTGAAAAAAAAGAAATACCATAGAAAATGAATTTGCCCATAAATTGCATAGCTATGAAAGAAATAGGGAAATAGAAAACGAATGATATCATGTTATTAAATATTTATACCTTGAAGTATAATACCAAGAAGTAAAAAATGAAGGAAACTCCATTTATTTATACCAAGACTTAATCCCAACAAAAGATTTGAACGCAGCCTGATAAATTATGAAGTATGAATTATTAATTATGAGATGTTATTTTAAATTCATAATTCATACTTCATAATTCAATTAGATTCTTCTTGGATTAAGCTAAAGAAAAAAAATGTTTCTTTTAAAAAAAAAGAAATGCCTTAGAAAAAGAATTAGCCCGTAAATTGCATTGCTGTGAATGATAGCTAGAACGATCAAATCCATTCGAGATTTTTTGAAAAAAGATTTAACTTGCACCTTCTTGCACTCGGTATTTGCCGAATGTGGATGATGATACAAAAAACAGCCTATTTTTGCCATATTGCACACTCGGCTAAGCCGAGCGTGAGTTACATTTAAACCTATCAAAATGAATTATTTTAAATTATTCCGTACACCCCATGGACACATTATTCAGTCGTCCTATTCTGAAAAATCGGTCTTTCATCACACCCATGCTTGGGATGATTTCATTAACCAAAAAGATTTATTTCTTGCTTGTCAATCGGAATTCAACCGTGGCACGGAGGTAGATTTTAATCAATATGAAATTCTCCATCCTGTTCATCAACAAGAAATTTGGGCAGCTGGAGTA
>JBILRJ010000346.1:0-3176 GCA_044372695.1 Spirosomataceae bacterium | reverse complement strand
TCTGGCGGGGATACGTTTTATGACAAAGTGTATTCCGCAGAAAGGCCTGAAATATTTTATAAAGGAAATGCGCATCGGGCGGTTGGAAATGGCGGTGAAGTGCGCATCAGAAAAGACTCGGCTTGGAATGTTCCAGAACCTGAACTGACTTTGTTCATAAACGCGTTTGGACAACTTGCCGGATATACCATTGGAAATGACATGAGTAGTCGCGATATAGAAGGGGAAAATCCTTTGTATTTGCCTCAGGCAAAAGTCTATGATGGAAGTGCGGGAATCGGGCCTTGTTTATTGATTACAGAAAATCCACTTGCTGCTGAAACGGTGATTGATATGCGTATTTTCAGAGACAAGGAGCAAGTTTTTCAAGGAGATACACAAATTTCTCAAATGAAAAGAACGCATACAGAACTTGTAGAGTACCTAACAAGGGAATTAAGCTTTCCGAAAGGAGCATTTTTAATGACAGGCACCTGCATTGTACCGGATCCTCCATTTACGCTTCAAGCAGGAGACCGAATTGAAATACAAATTGAACCCATAGGAACCTTAGTGCAAATTGTCGCAAAATGAATTTAACAGGAGAACAAATTATTGGAAATCATTTTTCCAAAAAAGGAAGCAAAACATTCCAAGGCATAGACGCGGCTACGGGCCAAGCCATTGCTACGCATTTTCATGAAGCAAGTACCGAAGAAGTAGACGAAGCCATTGTTTTGGCTCAAAAAGCCTTTCGTGCGATGTTGAAAATTTCAGATGAAAAAAGAGCCCAATTTTTGGAACAAATTGCTACCGAAATAGTAGCCATTGGAGATGCATTAATCGAAATGGCCTGTTTAGAAACGGCTTTGCCAAACGCTAGAATTACCGGTGAAAGAGGCCGAACAACTGGCCAAATACAGGCCTTTGCTTCTTTTATCAAAGATTCCGCGTGGAGAAAAGAAATCATTGATGAAGCCATGCCTGATAGACAGCCATTGCCCAAACCACGTTTGGTGCAAAAGCAAATCGCTTTGGGTCCTGTTGCCGTTTTTGGCGCAAGTAACTTCCCATTGGCATTTTCTGTGGCCGGTGGCGATACACTTTCTGCCTTAGCTGCTGGTTGCCCTGTGATTTTCAAAGCCCATCCTGCTCATCCGAATACCTGTGAAATGGTGGGAAGAGCCATTCAAAAAGCGGCACAAATGACCCAAATGCCAGAAGGCATTTTCTCTATGATTCATGCAACAAGTCATGAAATTGGAGGTTATTTAGTCCAAAATGCAGGAATTCAAGCAGTTGCGTTTACGGGATCTTATCGAGGCGGAAAAGCCCTATATGATTTAGGAGTCAAACGAGACATTCCCATTCCTGTTTATGCAGAAATGGGTAGTGTTAATCCAGTAGTGCTTTTATCTGAAAAGTTACAAGCCGATGGAGAGAACCTAGCTAACGCATTAAGTCAGTCGGTTTGCCTGGGTGTAGGACAATTTTGCACCAATCCTGGATTAATCCTTATCCAAAAATCGGATGTTGGCTTTTTGGAATTGTTGTCTAAATCGTTGGATCAAATTAGCTTAGGCACATTTTTAACCCAAGGCATTGGGCAGGCCTATGCAGCTGGAAGTTTGCATTTAGATCAGCATTCTACTGTTCAACGAATGACTCAAGGCACTATTCCTTCCCCAAGTTTGTTTGTTGCTACCGCTCAACATGCCATGGCTCATCCAGAAATATTGGAAGAAGTTTTTGGGCCAAGTACGTTAGCCATCGTGGCGGAAGACCAAGAAGAATTATTGACATTGATCGGAAGATTACCGGGTCAGTTAACAGGAACCATTCAAGGAACAGAATCAGAAATTGCGGCATTTCCTGAATTGATCGAAGAACTCAGTTTAAAAGTAGGCCGAATTTTATTGAACGGATTCCCAACGGGAGTAGAAGTTTCTCCAGCAATGGTTCATGGTGGTCCTTTCCCATCTACGAGTGATGCCAGAAGTACCTCCGTAGGCACACAAGCCATTTATCGATTTACAAGACCCATTTGTTTTCAAAACTTTAACTAATTAAATACAAATTAACCATGAACGCACACGAAATAGATTATCAAATTTTTGGAGAGGAAATGCAATATGTGGAAATCGAACTGGATCCACAAGAGGTTGTCATAGCCGAAGCCGGAGGATTTATGATGATGGAAGACGGCATTAAAATGGAAACCATTTTTGGTGATGGAAGTGCTCAGCAGTCGGGATTTTTAGGCAGTTTACTCAATGCTGGAAAGCGTGTGTTAACTGGAGAAAGCTTATTCATGACCGCCTTCCAAAACCAAGGTTATGGCAAGAAAAAAGTATCCTTTGCTGCTCCATATCCAGGAAAAATCATACCTATCGATTTAAAAGAATACAATGGCAAATTTGTTTGTCAAAAAGATGCCTTCTTGTGCGCGGCCAAAGGTGTGTCAGTCGGCATTGAATTTTCCAAAAAAATAGGTCGAGCTTTATTCGGAGGCGAAGGTTTTATCATGCAAAAAATAGAAGGCGACGGTTTAGCCTTTATCCATTTAGGAGGAACCTTGGCTAAAAAAACCTTGGCACCAGGCGAAGTTATGCGCATAGATACGGGATGCGTGGTTGGTTATACCCAAGACATAGATTTTGATATTGAATTTGTAGGTGGAATCAAAAACACGCTATTCGGCGGCGAAGGTGTATTTTACGCCACATTGAGAGGCCCCGGAACTGTTTATATTCAATCATTGCCATTCAGTCGACTAGCTGGCAGAATCTTAGCTAACGCACCTTCTATGGCAGGCGGAGGAAAGGAAGAGGGTAGTTTATTGGGCGGATTGGGTAGAATGATGGATGGGGATAATTTTTAATTGGGAAGAGAGAAAACGGGAAGAGAGAAGAGAGAAGATGGGAAGAGAGAAGAGAGAAAATGGGAAGAGAGAAGAGAGAAGATGGGAAGAGAGAAGAGAGAAAACGGGAAGATTTCTATGTTAAAAAACAAGAGTTTTTTCAATTTTTGATAGAAAAATTTCCTGATGAATAATGTAGGGTTCTCCTCTTTGGACGACAGCCATCATTCTATGGACTAATTTGTTGCGTACGGCATTTAGCACACTCATTTTATTTTTTCCTTCAATAACCTTTCTTTTAAAATATTCTTTCAATTCATTGTTACCTCTTACGGCC
>JBILRJ010000197.1:0-5757 GCA_044372695.1 Spirosomataceae bacterium | reverse complement strand
TGAAATAATAAAATATAAGCTTATACTTTGTTTGAAAAAACAACAAAATGAGATGGTAAAATAATTTTAAATTTAGGATAAGTACCTGATAACCATCGTTTTTCAAGCAAAAAATACGCCATTAAATCCGCAATGGATCTTGTTCAAAAATTTTGAGGCTAGGAGATAATTTAGACTTTTTTCTTGTTATTTCTATCATCTTTCTTTCACTCCACGGATTGTATCCGAGGTTATGGACATTGTAGCCTTTCAGGCTACATATACTTAGGATGTAGCTTTTACAACAACCCCAAAGGGGTTTAAATATGCATAACCATGGATGAAATCCGTGGAATTGAAAAGTGAATCCGACCAACATTCTGAAACTGTAACCAGCTATTGTTAATTGATCCTTCGTAATTTATCAGTTTTCACTCAAATCTTAAGTAAGGGATACCGGTAATTGTTAGAAGGTTATTTTGACAAGTACAAATTAGCAGCTTATAACTTTCATATGAAATTTCAACCCTTAATTCGCATTAATAACTACCTTCTTTTCTTTCCTCTCGGTATAACTCTTGAGCTGCGCGGCGATTCTCTTTTACGGCTGCGATTGTTCGCAAAACGATTTTCAGTACCGTTTCTCATTCCGATTAATTCCAAATCAATCGTTCGCTTGGCCAAATTCGTATCACGAACTTTCACCTTTACAGCATCTCCAAATCCAAAAACGCGGCCATTCGACTTCCCGACAATTCGGAAATTCTCTTTGTCCAAGTCATAGAAGTCGTCATTCAAATCAACCATGCGAATCAAACCTTCGCAACTTGTATCACCAATTTCAACAAACAATCCGAATTCCGTAACTCCCGTCACAATCCCATCAAACACTTGCGGCTCATGCAGACTCATGAATTCCACTTGCTTGTATTTAATGGAGGCTCTTTCTGCATCTGCCGCCATTTTTTCTCTATCCGAGCAATGCTTGCATTGCACTTCCAAAGGTGCTCTTTGTGGAGAAGCCCCTTTGTCTAAATAATGTTGCAATAAACGATGCGTGATTACATCAGGGTATCGACGAATGGGACTTGTAAAGTGCGAATAAAAAGGAAATGCCAAACCAAAATGACCAATGGCATCGGTACTGTATCGGGCTTTTGACATGGTTCGTACAGCCAAACTTTGTAAAACATTTTGCTCTGCTTTACCTTCAATGTTTTCCATCAAGGCATTGAAAGAATCGCTGACATGCTTAGGTTCTGTGGAAACTTGATAACCAAATTTTTTCGCGAACGTAGAGAATATACGTAATTTTTCAGGATCTGGTGCTTCATGCACACGGTAAACCATGGTATTACGGGGATCCTCTTTTTTCAATTCATGCACATAAGTAGCTACTTTTTTGTTCGCCAGTAGCATGAATTCTTCAATCAATTTGTGCGCATCTTTTCGCTCCCTCGGGTAAACCGCTATCGGTTTGCCTGTTTCATCCAATTCAAAACGCACCTCGATCGTATCAAAGTTGACTGATCCTTTGGCAAATCGCTCAACCCTAAAGAGTTTTGCAATTCGATTCAATTCTTTGATAATAGGTTCATAAGCATCGTCCGTTGCTTCCGTATTTTCAATCAATACCTGTGCTTGCTCATAGGCAAATCGGCGGTCTGAATGGGTGATGGTTCTTCCAAACCATTCTTTCACAATCTTATCTTTTGCGTCAATTTCAAAAATGGCTGAAAAAGTCAATTTGTCTTCGTGCGGTCTCAATGAACAAAGCCCATTGGATAGTTTTTCAGGCAACATAGGTACCACTCGATCTACCAAATACACAGAAGTTGCTCTCCGGTAAGCTTCAACGTCTAAAACACTGCCTGGTTTTACGTAATGACTCACATCTGCAATGTGAACACCGATTTCCGTATTTCCATTAGCCAATTTTTGGTAACTAATCGCGTCATCAAAATCTTTGGCATCAATCGGATCAATGGTAAACGTTAATACATTTCGAAGATCTTTTCGCTTCTTGAACTCTTCTTTGGGGATGGCTGTAGGAATGGCCTCTGCAGCTTCTTCGACCTCCTCAGGAAAATCATAGGGTAAACCAAATTCCGCTAAAATCGAGTGCATTTCGGTTTCATTCTCTCCTGCTTTTCCTAAAACTTTTATTACTCTACCTTCTGCCTTCTTTCCGGGTTGTGACCAACGGGTTACTTCCACAATCACTTTATCTAAATGATTGGCTCCTCGCACTTCGTGTTTGGGGATGTAAATATCCTCGTAAACTTTCTTAGAATCGGGAATCA
Source organism: Spirosomataceae bacterium (assembly GCA_044372695.1). Lineage (GTDB taxonomy): Bacteria > Bacteroidota > Bacteroidia > Cytophagales > Spirosomataceae > Aquirufa. Next base: position 3,475 of record JBILRJ010000197.1, on the reverse strand, counting down.
AAAAAGAATAATTGGGAGTAACTTGAAGTACACCCACAAATTCAGGCGCACGGCGCTCTATGATTTCGATTACCTCACCTTCCGGACGGTCATTTTTCTTTTTGGTGCTAGGCTTTCTAGCCTGCACACGCACGGTGTCCCCATCTTTGGCATTGTTCAAATCCGCAGTAGCTACCCAAATATCTTTAGCACCCGGAGTTTCAGGTATCACAAAAGCAAAACGCGAATTTACGTGATCTACCCGCCCTACCACTTGGAAAGACTCGCTATCAAAACGATAGTTCCCGTCAGATAAACGAAGTACACGATTTTCTGTAACTAATTTTTGAACCAATTTTGCATAAATCTCTTTGGTATTTCGATCTCTGACTGCAAAAGCTTTGTGTATTTGGTTGATGGAAAACGAACGAAAATCGTTTAATTCAAAGTATTCTAGTATTTCTGACTGCAAGGCGTTCAAAAATTTTTCCTCTTTAGGAGAACCTGCCATAATGTTTCATTCAAATTAAACTGCAAGGTACGGCTTTTAAATTTAAGCATGGCTTTTCAATATGCGATTTTAATTTGTATTTTCGCAATCTTCATTAAACCAAACGCATGAAAATAACTCTTTTCAAAAGGATTGCGCTGTATGTCATATTTGCTAGCAGTCCCATTTTAGCCCAAACAACATTCCCATTGAATGATGTTGCAAGTCCTAGACAAGGCTTTTACGCATTCACCAATGCCCGAATTGTGAAAGATTCGAAAAATGTCATTAATAATGGAACCCTGATCATTCGAAAAGGGAAAATCGAACAAATTGGCAACAACATTGCCATCCCAAAAGAGGCAGTGGTCATCGATTGTCAGGGAAAATTCATTTATCCTTCATTCATTGATTTGTACAGCGATTACGGCACCCCGGCTGTTCAAGCTGCTGGGCGTTCTTACCGCGAACCAGCTCAAATGCTTTCCAATACCAAAGGTGCTTTTGGCTGGAACCAAGCCTTGAAATCAGAATTTTCCACCGCAAAAAGTTTTACGGTAAATGACGCCAAAGCCAAAGAATTGAGAAAAATAGGTTTTGGAACTGTGCTTAGCCATCAAATGGATGGAATATCAAGAGGAACAGGGGCTTTGGTCACTTTGGCAAAAGAAAAAGAAAATTTAGTCATTGTCAAAGAAAAAGCCTCAGCCCATTATTCTTTCAATAAAGGTTCTTCCACTCAAGATTATCCCAATTCCTTGATGGGAAGCATTGCATTGATGCGCCAATTGTTCCTGGATGCCCAATGGTACAAAAACAAACCAGCGTCTGAAGGTTTAAATTTAACCTTGCAAGCTTTCAATGATCAATTGAATCTGCCACAAATTTTTGAGGTATCAGACAAATGGAGTGCCTTAAGAGCCGATAAAATTGGAGATGAATTTGGCATCCAATACATCATCAAGGCAAGTGGCGATGAATACCAAAGAATGGATGAAATGAAATCCAGCAAAGCATCTTTCATTTTACCCATAGCCTTTCCACAAGCAATGGATTTAGAGGATCCTACCGACGCACGTTTTGTGAATTTATCCGAATTAAAACATTGGGAGTTAGCTCCAAGCAACCCTGCTAGTTTTGAAAAAGCCAATATTTCTTTTGCTTTAAGTTCAAATGGATTGAAAGATTTGTCACAATTTTTACCGAATGTTCGCAAAGCCATGCAAGCCGGTTTATCGGAGCAAAAAGCATTGGAAGCATTGACACAAACTCCAGCAGCTTTGTTGGGATTGAGTGACTTAGTTGGAACTTTAGAAATTGGTAAAATAGCCAACTTTTTAATCAGTAATGGCCCCATTTTTCAGGAAAAAACACAAATCATCGAAAACTGGATTCAAGGAAATGCCTATGCCATTCAGACAGATGCCAAATCAGATTTGGCAGGTAAATACCGATTCCAATTGGGAGAATCGGCTTATTCTATGCAGGTCACTGGATCCATTGGCTCATACAAAGCTAGTCTAATCGGGAAAGATACTTTGCAAGTTGATTTAAGTCAAAAAGGCGAATTGGTGAATTTATCATTTATCGCAAAATCAGATAAAGGCAAAAAAACGCGTTTAGCTGGTACTCAACAGTATGACAAATGGATGGGGACAGGTCAAAATCCGAATGGCGATTGGATTACTTGGACTGCCAACAGAGAAAGTGCAGCAGTAGCAGATTCTGCCAAAACAGCCATCAATAAGTCAGAAAGCACAGGTTCTGTGGTGTATCCATTTGTGGGCTTTGGGCAAAAAACGATTGCCAAATCTGAAACCTTTTTGATTAAAAATGCCACAGTTTGGACCAATGAAAAACAAGGCGTTTTAACCGAGACCGATGTATTGGTCAAAGGCGGAAAAATTGTTGGAATTGGAAAAAATCTCAAAGAAAGTTCCGCGAAAATCATTGATGGAACCAATAAACATGTGACCGCTGGTATCATCGATGAACATTCGCACGTTGCCGCAACAGGAGGTATCAACGAGTGTTCTCAATCCGTGACAGCGGAAGTACGAGTGGCGGATGTGATTGATCCGGACGACATTGATATTTATAGACAATTGAGCGGAGGTGTAACCAGTAGCCATATTCTACATGGTTCCTGCAATACAGTAGGAGGTCAAACCCAATTATTGAAATTCCGTTGGGGACAAAATGCCGAGCAAATGAAGTTTGCTAATTGGGATCCATTCATTAAGTTCGCTTTGGGAGAAAACGTTAAAAGATCTTATAACAACAGCAACAATCGTTTTCCAGATACTCGAATGGGTGTTGAACAAGTTTTGATGGATGCCTTCACCAGAGCTAGAGATTACGAAAAACAAGGCCCAGGCAAACGCATCGATTTAGAATTGGAAACCCTTTTGGAAATATTGAATAAAAAGCGTTTCATTACCTGCCATTCATATGTGCAAAGTGAAATCAATTCCATCATGAAAGTGGCCGATAAATTTGGCTTCGTGGTGAACACCTTCACGCACATTTTGGAAGGATATAAAGTGGCTGATAAGATGAAGGTTCATGGGGCAAATGCTTCGACCTTTAGCGATTGGTGGACTTACAAAATGGAAGTAACGGATGCCATTCCACAAAATGCCTACTTGATGCAACAAAATGGACTTAATGTGGCCATCAATTCAGATGATGCTGAAATGGCGAGAAGACTGAATCAAGAAGCTGCCAAAAGCATTAAATATGCCGGAATGGAAGAACAAGAAGCCTTAAAAATGGTTACTTTAAATCCAGCTAAAATGCTTCATGTGTCAGACAGAGTCGGAAGTATCAAAGAAGGAAAAGATGCAGATTTAGTGCTTTGGTCTACCCATCCACTAAGTATTTATGCCAAACCCGAAAAAACCATCGTTGATGGCGCCATTGTATTTGATCGTGAATTGGATGCGATTTTACAAAAAGAATTGCAAACAGAGAAACAGCGTTTGGTTCAAAAGATGATTGCAGCCA
>JBILRJ010000196.1:0-5762 GCA_044372695.1 Spirosomataceae bacterium | reverse complement strand
CTGAGCAAGGTCGGCACCGAGCCACGGCAGATCCCGTTATTTCGTATTTTAAAGGCAAATATTATTTGTTTTCGACCAATCAATGGGGTTATTGGTGGAGTGATAATATGCTATCATGGAATTTTGTTTCACGGAGGTTTTTACAACCTTACCACAAAGTTTATGATGAATTGTGTGCGCCTGCTACGCTTACCTTAGGAGATAGTTTATTGGTTATTGGTTCAACATATGCCAAAGATTTTACTTTGTGGTACAGTCAAAATCCGCAAAAAGATACTTGGAAAGAAGCGGTACACGCATTTACCGCTGGTGCTTGGGATCCTGCGTTTTTTTTGGATGATGATAATCGGCTGTATTTATACCATGGTTCCAGCAATTTTTATCCCATGTATGGTCAAGAATTGGATCGAAAAACGCTTCAGCCAATTGGAGAACGAAAAGATTTAATTCGCTTAAATGATGAAATTCATGGCTGGGAACGATTTGGAGAATACCAAGACAATACTTTCTTAAAACCTTTTATGGAAGGTGCATGGATGAATAAATACAAAGGCAAGTATTATTTGCAATATGGTGCACCAGGTACAGAGTTTTCTGCTTATGGTGACGGTGTGTATACCTCTGATCAACCAATGGGGCCTTTTACCTATCAAGCCCACAATCCTTTTTCATTTAAACCTGGTGGTTTTACCCGTGGAGCCGGTCATGGTGCGACTTTCGAAGGTCAATATGGAAATTATTGGCATGTTTCTACCATTACCGTTGCCGTGAAAAATAGCTTCGAACGTAGGCTAGGTCTGTGGCCTACCTCTTTTGATTCGGATGGTATTTTATACACAGAAACTGCTTATGGGGATTATCCTTACCGCATGCCGACGAAGAAGTTTGAAAATCCAAGGGAACTCTTTACTGGTTGGATGTTGCTGAATTACAATAAACCTGTCATGGTTTCCTCAAGTCTAAAAGCCTACTCACCAAATTTTGCCGTGGATGAACAATTGAAAACCTATTGGTCAGCTAAAAGCAATAGAAAAGGTGAGTGGATTCAATCTGATTTGGGCGAAGTTTCCACCATCAAGGCAATTCAATTGAATTATGCCGATCAAGATGTTGATTCCAGTTTTTTGGGTAAAATGAATGGAATTTATCATCAATATCAAGTATTTTCTTCCGTTGACGGTAAAAAATGGCAATTGTTAATTGATAAATCCAAAAACAAAACAGATGTTCCGCATGATTATGTTGAGCTTGCTAAACCCGTGGAGGCCAGGTACGTTAAAATGGTTAATCTACATATGGCTGCTGGTAAATTTGCCATTAGTGGCTTAAGAGTATTTGGAAAGGGGCATGGAGAAGTTCCAAGTCGTATCAATGATTTGTTGGTATTAAGAGGTGATCATGATAAAAGGAGTGCTTGGTTAAAATGGGGATTAAACCCCAAAGCCACTGGGTATGTTGTTTACTCCGGAATAGCCCCTGATAAATTTTATACTTCCATTCAGGTTTTTGGAACAAATGAATACTATTTCAAGTCGATGGATAAGGATAAGACCTATTATTTTCAGATCGAAGCTTTTAATGAAAATGGAATAGGAGAAAGAAGTAAGGTCATTGAATCGAAGTAATTGATTTTTTTAATTGAATCTGATAAATTATTTTACTCTTTCAATTGTATAGACCAACAAATCTGCCAAAGATTGGCGATAAATCGATTCTGGGAAATTGGCTAATATTTCTTTGGCTTCATCCGCGATTTCTTGCATTTTCTTTGTGGCGTATTTGAGGCCGCCTGTCGATTTCACAAATTCAATCACTTGCTTTACTTTGATGGGATTTTCTGATTCATTTTTAATGATTGAAATGATATTTTTACGAGTTGCTCGGTCGGTATTTTGCAAAGCATGAATCAAAGGCAAGGTCATTTTCTTTTCTTTGATGTCAATTCCAAGCGGTTTCCCGATTTCATCTTCTCCGTAATCGAAAAGGTCGTCTTTGATTTGAAAAGCCAAGCCAACTTTTTCGCCAAAATTTCTGGCATGGTGAATGAATTCTTCCGAAGCATTGGTAGATTGTGCTCCAACAGCGCAACAAGCTGCGATGAGTGTAGCAGTTTTTTTACGAATGATTTCAAAGTAAATTTCTTCGGTAATGTCCAGTTTTCGGGCTTTTTCCATTTGCAATAATTCACCCTCCGACATTTCTCTTACCGCTGTAGATACCGAACTGAGTAGCTCAAAATCTTTATTTTCGATGGACAATAATAAACCTTTGGAAAGTAAATAATCGCCTACTAGCACTGCAATTTTGTTTTTCCAAATGGCATTGACTGAGAAAAAACCTCTACGGTAATTGGAGTCGTCCACTACATCGTCATGAACCAATGTTGCGGTGTGCAATAATTCAATCAATGCGGCACCTCGGTGTGTTTTTTCATTGATTTCGCCAAAACAACCTGCAGTCAGAAAAACAAACATAGGTCGCATTTGCTTGCCTTTTCTTTGAACAATGTAATTCATGATGGTGTCCAAAAGCATAACTTTTGTTTTCATGAATTGTCGAAACTTTCCCTCAAATGCTTTCATCGGCTCAAGAATCGGTGCCTGAATTTTAGAAAGGGAGATTGACATTGTTAGAGTATTTATGTGTTTTGCTTCTTAGGCTTGTGTGAAAATTCAGTAAATTTAATCACATTTGCGGATATTTATTCTCTTCATCTCAAATAATCAATTGAAATGAGTAACATTTTAGTGCTTGCGGGTGGATCAGTTAAAGGAGCGTTTCAAGCAGGTGTCGTGAAGGCTTTGTTTGAAAAAGGATATACACCTGATGCAATATACGGCGTTTCTGCTGGAAGTTTGAACGCGGCGTATTTAGTTAACCAGTTGGGATTGCAAAAATTAAGTGCTGAAGCCCTGAATTTGGTCCAAGCAGGAAATGATTTGTGGGATTTTTGGGAAACAAGAATAACGCATCCTGAATGTTTATCAAAGCCTTTTGGTTTGTTTGATTTAGGATGGTCTGCCTTACGAAAAAAATTCAAAGGACTTGTCAATACGCAACCTTTACGCGATTTGCTGGAAGAAAAATTGAGTATGAGAAATCTTCAAGCAAGTCCTATTGCCTTGAAAATTGGTGCTGTGAACATCATTGATGGAGGAATTCATTATGTTGATCCTTCATATGATTTTTTTGTCGATTACCTTTTAGCGTCTTCTGCAGTACCAATTTTAATGCCCGTCGTCAAAATAAATCAAGAAGAACGAAATAGTTTCTTGGACGGAGGTCTTCGAGATGTCGCTCCATTGCAAAAAGCAATTCTGGATGGTGGCACCAACATAATTTGCGTCAGTTGCCATACGGAAAGGATTGAAGGTGGGAAATTTGATTCAGGGGATCTGTTGGCTTTGGTAGACCGAGTAATGGACATTGCTGTGAATGAAATATTGAATGCTGATTTGCGAGAATCTTTGCTGATGAACGATTCTTTACCAGATGATGGTTCAGTGGCTTTGCATGGGCCTCATGCGGGCAGAAAAAAAGCCAATATCATTTCCATTCGACCTATTCATCCGCTAAATATTGATATTCAAAATTTTACCAAAATGGATATTCGAAAAATGTTGGAAATCGGTTATTCTTTGGGGAGTTCCATTCGTTTAAAGGAAGAATATTCCTCTCATAAATCTTGAATAGAAATGCGAATGATGGCGATGGCCGTTTCAATTTCCGCTGCTGTGATGCACAAAGGAGGAGCTAGGCGTATTTTATTTCCGTGGGTAGGTTTAGCTAATAAGCCATTTTTCATGAGTTTGATGCAAATATCCCAGGCCAAGTCGCTGTTTTCATCGCAATTGATTTCAATTGCACACAATAAACCTTTTCCGCGTACCGAACGAACAATTGGGTTGTCATTTTGCAGTTTTATTAATCCTGACATTAATTGCTCTCCTCTTTGCTGGGCATTTAGTGCTAAATTTTCTTCTTCTAAAATATCTATGGCCGTGCTTGCAACTGCACAAGCCACAGGATTACCGCCAAAAGTAGAACCGTGTTCTCCTGGCTTAATGCTCAACATAACTTCATTACTAGCCAATACAGCGGATATGGGCATGAAGCCGCCCGATAATGCTTTACCCAATAACAATACATCTGGATGTACCTGCTCATGGTCACAAGCAAGCCATGCGCCCGTCCGACAAAGTCCTGTTTGAATTTCGTCTGCGATAAAGAGTACTTGTGACTTTTGACACAAATCAAATGCATTTGACAAATAGGAATTGCTTGGAATAATCACCCCTGCCTCGCCTTGAATGGGTTCAATCATAAATCCAGCTACCGTTGGGTCTTTTAAAGCATTTTCCAAAGCATTTAAGTCATTGTAGGGGATTTTTATAAATCCTGGCAAAAAGGGCCCAAAATTTTCATAACTACTTGGGTCGGTAGAAGAAGAAATAGCTGCAAGTGTTCTTCCCCAAAAATTGCCTTCTGCAACAATGACTTTCGCTTGATTCACAGGAATTCCCTTGACTTCATAGGCCCATTTTCGACAAAGTTTCAAAGCGGTTTCTCCAGCTTCTACGCCTGTATTCATGAACAAAACCTTATCAAAGCCGAATTTTTTAGCTAGTTTTTCTTCCGCTAAACCGAGCTGATCGTTGTAAAATGCTCTTGAACTCAAAGTTAATCGTTGAATTTGTTGAGTCATCGCTTGGATCAATCGGGGATGGCAATGTCCTTGATTGACCGCGCTGTAGGCCGAAAGAAAATCCAGGTATTGCTTACCTTCCACATCCCAAACAAAAACCCCCTTGCCTTTTGTTAAAACAACAGGCAAGGGGTGATAATTGTGTGCGCCAAAATCAGCTTCTAAATTAATGTAATCTTGGGCTGTCATGTTTATTTAACCTCAAAAGAACCTGTACCTATTTTAAATCCTTCTGAATATAATTCTACGGTATATTTTCCGCCTTTGTAGACAGTTCCACCCCGATGATATAAAATGTCAACCTTTTGGTTGTCGTTGCTGTAATTGGCTATTTGTTTGTTGGTATAAACCATTTCTTTTCCATCCACATTGAATTTTCCTGATCCAGCAGCTTCGTCTGAGACTATAGCTCCCTCTCCATCTAAGATGCGTAAATAAATTAATTTATTTTCAAGTTTAGTGATTGGGTTTTGAGCTAAAATAAAGCTTACCTTCAGTTTTTCAATTTTTTTACCATTGAAGCGTGATTTATCTTCTTCTTTTCCGTTGGCTTTTACCGTGGTTACTTTGATGTTTTGTGCTTTCAGTGCCGCACCGATACTCACTTTTCGCGCTAATTCCTTGTTTTTCAATGCTACTTGATTGATGGAATCATTCAAACTTTGGTTTTGAGTTTTTAGACCCGAATTTTCAGAATTTAATGTTTCATTTTTAGTGGATAAAACCTTATTGTCTTCAGTTAAAATACCATTTTGTCTCTTGATTTCAACAATTTCAGCATCTTTCTGACTTAATACCAAATCATATTCTTTGATTTTAGCTGTGTATGACTCAATGGTAGCGTGATTCACCTTTTTTAAAGCGCTTTTGTCCTGTTCTAATTGAATTTTTAGTGCTTCCAAATCTTCTACTTGGCCACCTAGTGATTTAATTTCAGCAATTTTATTGTCGAGTTGTGTTGAAATGGAATCTAACTTAATGCGAGTATTAGCTAATTCTGTGGCTTTTTCTTCAATTGTTTTTGCCTGAGTAGTAGCTAAATCGTTTGAACGGTAAT
>JBILRJ010000195.1:0-5786 GCA_044372695.1 Spirosomataceae bacterium | reverse complement strand
TTTTCTGTCCAAGCATCTTCGTATTTATCAAAACGAATCAAATCCGTTCTACGTTGCAATTCCCAATAGAATTCAAAACCACGCTCGCGCAATAATAAGTCTAAATTGATGGTTGACAATGAACTTGCTGGAGAATTAGCAGTACGAGATAAACGTACCTTGTTCACATCAGCTAGAGCACCAGCTACATCATTGGATTTTCTCAATTTAGCTTCAGCACGCATTAAATATACATCTGCCAAACGGACAATTACAATATCCGCTTCACCAAAATTACGACCCGATGCTGATCTTTGACTAAATTCATATTTCTCTACCCGATAACCCGAACTGTAATCACTTCCGGCAATAGTGAAATCAACCTTTTCTGTGTGAATTACCGGTGGGAAAGGAGCTTTTCCTCTTGTATTCAAGATTTTACCCACTTTATTTTTTCCATCAGGACATTTTACAAATGTTCCACTTGAAAATACCAATCCATATTGTTGACCTCTCAAAATACCACGGTCTATCCTATACGTTGCAGGATCAACACATTCAATGTCTGGATTGACATTTTGTTTGTAAAAACGCGGATCCGCAATCGCTGGATCTACAGAACCGTAAGCAGAAACCCAAGATTGGTAGAAATCAGAAGTGATTGCAGGACCATCCGTACCATTCGCAGCCGGGAAGGCAGGCAAAGGACGCTGGTCATTGGCCAAAGAGAAATAAGCCAAACGATTATGGCCATTTAAATCAAAACGTTGATCAACTACAAAAAGCAACTCTTTGTTTCTATTATTGTTGTTGGAAAAAATATCCCAATAATCAGTTGACAAAGAAAAATTACCCGAATTGATGATTTTATCTGAGTATTCGATTACCTTATCCATATCCTCTGCTTTGAAAGTATGTTTCGCAACATAAATATCTCTCCAAACACTTGCATTCAGATGAAGTTTTGCCAAAAGCCCCCAAACACCAGCTTTGGTCAAACGACCTGGGCCTGTGGATGTTTCTAAAACTGGTTCAATGTCCAATAGCTCTTTTTTGATGTATTCAATGGCTTGATCACCACGAAGAATGGTTGAAACAGCTCCTAAATCCTCCTTAGACAAAGTAAGTCCAAACAGATCAAGTAACAACATGTTGTAATAAGCACGCATGCCACGAGCTTCTGCTAAATACAATTTAGAAGAAGCGTCTTTGTTCAATTTCAATGAATTGATGGCTGTTACACTTCGAGAAATTCCTGCAACAAGTGCATTCCATGTATTTCTTACATTAGGATCTGTACTCGTTGTTTCATGCTTGTGCAAGGCCAGATAAATACCATTATCGCCCCAATCTGTACCACCACGGTAAGGTAAAATTGCCTCGTCAGTAGAAATTTCTTGCAAAGCAAATAAAGTAGTATGTTGGAAAATGGTAGGTAAAACTGCATAAACTGGGGCAATCATACCGTCAGCAGCTTGCTTATCTGTCAGATTCGCTGCGTTATATTCGTCTAGGATAGTTTCTTCTAAATTAGTACATCCCGCCAAAGCGAAAACGGCTAAAGTTAAAGTTGCTATTTTTTTAAAGTTTTTCATATTTAATTAAAAATTAGAATGTTAGATTCAAACCAATGATGAAGGATTTCGCTTTTGGATAACTTAAGTAGTCAATTCCATAAGATAATACTCCATTGATGGAGTTGTCTTTGTTAACCTCTGGATCAAAGCCATCGTAATTAGTCATTACCCATAAATTTTGACCAGTAACTGATAAACGAGCTTTAGAAATAAATTTACTAATGCCCAATTTTTCCGTATTGATTTGGTAACCCAATGACAAGTTGTTCAAACGTAAAAAAGAGCCATCTTTCAAATAACGGGTTGATACCGGTGCAGCGTTATTGATTGATTCTTTAGCGTCAGCATAAGAAGGAGGAGTAACGTTGATGTTTTTGGAAAGTCTCAATTTATAAAAATTTGAGTTGGCTGTATTATCGTAAATTTTATTTCCTGAAACTCCATTGAATTGAAGCGATAAATCAAATCCTTTATAAGCTGCATTCAAGAAGAAGTTGTATTGCGTAGTCGGCAATGCCGTTCCTGCTGCAATACGATCTTTGTCTGTTACGATACCGTCTTTGTCCGTATCTGCATAAACACTTACACCTTTGTCATCAAATCCAATGAATTCTCTTAAGAAAAATGTACCAATTGGCTGGTTGTTGATGTAACCGTTGATGGTGGCAGAAGTCAAACCTGAACCTGATGCTGAACCTGATGGAATTACCGTATAAGGAGAACCGGTTACCTTATTCTGAATCAAGGTCAAGTTACCGCCAAAATTAACTTTAATACCTGATTGAGTTTGAAATTTATATTCTAAATCCATTTCTACACCACTGTTCACAATTTCCATGTTATTCACGTTCGTCCAAACAGAAGTGGCAGGTTGAACGGGATCTGCCGGAATTACTTCCAACAAAATGTTACTAGAAACTTTTCTGAAATAATCAACCGAGCCACTCAATGCTCCGTTCAATAAACCAAAATCTAAACCTATGTTTGATTGCACAGAAACTTCCCATTGAATGTCTGGATTGGCCAAACGAGAATAGGTAATACCGGCAGGATAAGTAGACGAAACATCCAAAGGATAAGAGGTTGAGCCCCCCACAGATGCAGTGAACAAAGGTTGAGTAATTTTTGGAGGAATCTCTTGATTACCCGTTTTACCCCAACCACCACGCAATTTCAAATTACTAATAGCGCTAGAATTCTTTAAGAAATCTTCTTCCGAAATTCTCCATCCTAATGAGAAAGAAGGGAAAATACCATATTTGTTATTGGCTCCAAATTTAGAGGAACCGTCCGCTCTCATGGTTCCAGTTACCAAATATTTGTCTTTGTAATTATAATTCAAACGAGTATAATAAGATTGTAGTTCATTGATGAACGCAGAACCCGCAGGCTTATTTGTCGCTAAAGTTAACTCTTGTCCAATACCCGGATTGTATATCGGTTCAGTAGGAACAATTGGAAAACGGTTGATACTCCAAGTTCTCCATTGGTATTGAATCTTTTGATAAGAATGTCCAATCAAAGCAGTAAATGAGTGATCACCGATTGTTTTATCAAATGTTAGGTAATTTTCAACCAATTCATTTTTATTGCTTGTATTGTAAGTATCCAAACGTCCGTCTTGTCTAGGAACTAAACTCCCCAATGATTGCACATCACGCACGGAAGTTGAATTATCAAAACCATAATTCATGCGGTACACCAATCCTTTGGCTAATTTAAGCGAAGGAGAAATGTTGGCGATGAAACGATTCGTAGTATTAACATCTTTAAATAATTGCAATGTCAATAATGGATTGCTGGCATTCAAAAATTTAGCTGGTGTAGAACCATCTTTTTCGTAAGCAGGAAGAGTCGGATTATTGGATAAAGCTGTACCCAATAAGCCTTCAATGGCTGGTCTTTCGTTGACTGTATTTGAGTAGTTCAAATTCGCATCAATGACCAAACGATCATCCCAGAATTTTTGGTTCAAATTCATACGACCTGTTAAACGATCTAATTGATTGTTTTTCAAAATACCTTCTTGCATTTGAGCACCAAAAGCAGCAAAATAAGATAATTTGTTTGCTCCACCGCTCATAGATAAATTATGATTTTTCGTTAAAGCTGTGCGAGTTATTTCTTTCTGCCAATCGGTATTTGCACCGAAATCTTCCAAGGTTCCTCCAACAGCAGGAACTTGCTTACGAAACTCTGAGGCAGATAATACAGGAAGTGGATTTGCAATCGTTGAAAAACCGTAGTTTGTCGAGAAATCCATAGTGGAAACTCCCGCCTTACCTTTCTTTGTAGTAATCAAAACAACTCCATTCGCACCTCTAGCACCGTAAATGGCTGTTGCTGATGCATCTTTTAAAACGTCAATTGTTTCAATATCTTGTGGATTCAAGAAATTCAATGGATTTCCTCCTCCAGTACTTGAATTATCTAAAGCTAAACCATCGATGACAAACAAAGGAGTTGAACCCGTACGAAGACCTCCTGGTCCACGAATGGTGATTCCTTGTGCTCCACCTGGTTCACCTGTAGCGGAAGTTACATTGACACCTGCTACCTTACCTTGTAATAATTGTTCTGGCGAGTTAATGATACCTTTGTTAAAAGCCTCACTTTTTACCGACTTAACAGATCCGGTAACATCTCTTTGTTTTTGTGTACCGTAACCCATAACGACTACCTGTGCTAAATCCGAAGAAGCAGACACCAAAGCAACATCAAGGATGTTCTTAGCTCCAACTTCCATTTCCGAAGAATTGTAGCCAAGATATCTAAAAACCAACACGGCCTTATTGTTTGGAACAGAGATGGAATATTTACCATTTGCATCCGTGCTGACACCTTTGCTTGTTCCTTTAATCACGACACTACCCCCAATCAATGGTTCGTTTGTCTTTGAATCGTACAATTTACCCGTAACGGTTAAAGAGGTACTTTGTGCGTAAGTTGTTTGAGAAAAAATTCCTAAAACGACGAATAAGTAAATCCGTAGATGTTTCAGGAAGCCGGTATTCTTTTCAGAAAACCCATGCTGAAATGGTAACTTTTTTTTCATAATAAAAGTTTTGGGGTTAATTAATTGACTATAAATAATTTATAATGGTGCAATGTAGCTTGAAAAAACAAGTTACTTGATTTGAAATTTAATCAACATTTCACCAAAATCAAAGGTAATCACCCAAAAACATGAATGTGTTACTAAACTGTTAACTCTATGAGAAAAAATTACTCATTGAAATAATCCAATTTAAATAATTTAAATTTTAAAGAGCTTAATCTTTTTTCAACTTGGCATATTCTTCTTCTGCACTGAATTTAGAAAAATGATGATAAGCGCCTAAATACTGAAAGACCAAACCTATTCCCCAACCGATCATTGGCCAAATGGGCCAAGGAAAATGATCAAAATCCCTGAAACGCTGCGGTATGGTCAAAAACCAAATTACCCACAACAAGGGAATGATGACACTGTAACTGGCAAGTGACCTTCTAAATTTCGCTCTTTTAACGGCAATGTTCCACAAATGTTCGTCTCTAATTTCCATGTTTTTACTGCTTGTTTTTTGTTGCTCTAAAACATCCAAAGTACGTAAAGTTGTTAAGTCAACCTCTAAAGCGATACCCAATGCATTCAAAGAATGTAAACTGGGATTCACTTCATCACGTTCGATGCGCTGAACAGTTCTAAGTGTTAATCCACTTTTCTCTGATAGCATATCCTGAGTAAGGCCTTTAGACACTCTTAACTTCTTTAATGTTTCTCCGAATTTCATTTGACAAATTTGTGGGATATAAAGGGATAATTAAACGTCATTTGTAGGTCAACTTTACGACAGATGCAAGAAAAAACACCTTAATTAGGTAGATAAAAGGGCTAAATTTAATTCTCAGCCTTAGAAACAACTATTTCGGCCAAAAACTCCTGAATTTTTTTAGCGGCTATTTCCCAACCACTCTCCATCATGAGAGAATGGGAACCGCCGGGTAAAATGAAGCACTCAGATTGATAAGTTTCCGCCAATGATTTTGTTTGTGATGCAGGAAATAAAAAATCTTCAGAACCTCCAATCACGAACGTAGGTGGGTGGTTTTGAGGCACCTTGGGCCGATTATAAAGCATTTGTAAAAACACCCAAAAGGATTCGTCCTGTAATTTTTCTTGAACTTGCTTGATTTGACTTTCGGGAAAATCCGCTCTAAACATCAATTTTTTCAATCTTGCAGGATTTC
>JBILRJ010000194.1:0-5812 GCA_044372695.1 Spirosomataceae bacterium | reverse complement strand
AGGACTTGAAAATAGTCTTTTTGTTCCTCCACAATCCCTTTGGCTGAAAATAAAACAGGATCCAGTTCATCGGAAAGGGGACTTAAAAAAGTGGGGTACAATTTATTGTCGGCATTGATAAAAATACCCGCCGTAACCGGGCGGCCCGACTCATCGCGCAGATTCTCATCCAAATTCAAATTAGGACTTTCTCCTTCTTTTGGCTCAAAAGGAATCCAGGCGGATTTGATATTTTTTACCCCTAAATCAGGTCGGACAAAACCTTTAAACTGCAAAAATTCTTGTTGCGATTGAAAAATCACTTCTCCTTTAAATTGCTGGTGAACACCAATGGCCAAGGTTCTTTTTTCTCCAAAATTAGCTTCTGCTTTTACCCATTTTTGAGCTTGTTTGTTGCCAGAAGCAGGGGTTTCTGAAAACTCGAATTTACTTAATGGAACAGCAATGCTGTCCCCAGAAGCCCTTGGTAATAAATAGTTGGCAGATCCTTTCCAATAATCGGCATTGGCTTCTATAACCGTTAAATTCTCCAGTTTATGGCGACTATTTTCTGGGTCTAGCCAAGCTTTTGCATCACTGAAAGGCTTAAACCTACCATCTTTTTGAATGCCCAACAAACCGCTTGCGGGATACACCAAAGCTGGGCCAATGGCAACTTGCTTGACACCTCCCAATTGTAGAAACTGAGCTTTTAAATCATAGTCTGCCGAATTGGCTAAAATAAGTCCTTGTGCTTCTAGATCCACTTTTAACTCGTTGCGTAGACTATCCGTTTCGATCAAGGTGGTATCCGAAGACCACTTGGTTAGTTCAAAACCTTTTTTCCCTGCCAACTTAAATCGTTGTGAGCTTAAGTCCCAAACGGCCTCTGAAATGGTACTTTGATAGGCTAAATGCGGGAAAATGATTCGACTTTCTGTCAATTCTTTTTCGGTACTTTTTGATGGTTTGATGCTGACCTTGTTGCTTCCCACTGCAGATTCCACCGAGATGGATTCGGCAAAGACCAAAGGTTTAAACAATTTCATGTTTCGTCCAATCTGAAAAGTGGCCTCATTACTTTGCCAATTGGATGCATTCAAGCTAAATTTTTCCGAAACAAAAGAGCCCTCTCCGTAAATCAATTTCCCTGAAGCGAAAGCTTTTTTCTGATGAAATTTCAACAAACCTTCTAGTTGAATACTTGCCTGATAAAGCGCCATTTTGGATTTAATAGGTCTAATCAAAATCGAATCTTGTGAAAGAACCCAACGTAGATCATGTTGTTCCATCGTTGCCTGTGGAAATACATTTTTGCCTTGAAAACTAGGACTAATTTTACCGGAATTGCTGGAAGCAATCAGGGAATCAGGATAAAATCGACTCGTTTTGCTATCTGAATTGATGCTTAGAACCATCAAGTTGCCAGAGGCATGGAGGCCCAATTTATCCATGTACAATGGGCCTTGCAGTTGAAATTTTCCTTGATTTTTGTACACATCTAAAGGCGCTTTTTGCTTGAAATTAAAACCAAAAGATTGATCAGGCATCAGCTCCAAATTGGTTTTCAAAGGTGGAAATAGTCCGTCCGAATAAAAAATTCCATCAAAAGTAATTTGCTTCAATAACAAACTATCTAATTCAATTTTGGGCACTTTGAAATAAAAAGAGGATGTCGAATAAACGCCCTTAGCCCGCCAAGGCTCGTCGAAATACGCCGTTACTCCTTTAGGAATACGTAATTTAGGGTAAGCAGCGAGGCCTAAACGGCCAGATTTATTATTAGGTGGACTTAAGACCAAAGAACCTGATTGGTATTTGAATTGCCCTCCCAATTCTTTGAGTCCAACTTCTCCATTTTTCAATTTAGGTAAAAAAGTAATCGAATCAATTTGATCAAAATTGACCGTAAAGTTGGCAAAGTTAAATTTAAAATCAGGTCCTCTAAATCGATAGTTCCCGATTTTGATCTCCCCATTAAAATCAAAATCTCGGCCATTTCGAAAAACAATTTGATGGTCTTTGGGTAAGAAATTGGCTTTCAAAGAATCCGAGATAAAAACCTCATCGATTCCCCGCACTTTCAAGGTTTTGTCGATTAAATAAAAGGTAATGTTCGCCGAGTCTTTTGGGATAAGTTCAGCAGAGGAAGCAACAAAAAAACGATCAAAATCCTTTTTGGCAAACATAACATTGGCATAATGTCTACCCAAACGCGTGAACGAAATTTGATCTGTTTTGGTAGAATATTGAAAATATCCTGCTCTGGCAAATCGAATAAAACTGGATTGAAGTTCTTTGAGTTCTTTTTTGTTTTTTATTGCAATGTCTGTTAGAAAAGCGGTACTTGAACGGGTTTCTAACAAATAGTTGTACAAAATACGTATCGGATTAAAGGGCAAAATGTCTTGCAATGTTTTAATCCGCTCCTCTTCAAAATAGTCGAAAGATTCTACCCAAGCAGGATTTTGGGCTTTGGCGGCAATTCTAAAAAAATCGACTTTTTTGTCAGTTACAGAGACTATAGCTAAATCTGCCGAGATACGAACTTGGTGAAAAGAATCTTCAAAAAACAAACGATCCGCTATACCCCCCTCCAACTTTCGGATGTGTAATACTTGCTCCTTGGGAAACCATTTGGCTTTAATGCTTGGATGTTGAAGACTGTCTTTTAGCCCAATTTTGGTGGTAAATTGTCCATCAGAAATTTGCACAGATTTATCAGGATAAATCCATATCGTAGACGTTTTCACCTTGGCTAGCACTTCGTTATCTGAAAAAACTTCCAAGTAGGCGGGCGTTTTTTTAGAAGAAACCAAAGCTATTCGTTCATTTAAAATCCACAATCGGCCATGGGCATTCCAATGATCTTCTTTCATCGGTTCAGGTAAATCTTGGAGCGTTTTAAATTCAAAAGGAAAGACAGTGGAATTACTTTTTCGCTTCATTTTAACTTGACCTTGTCCGGCTAAATTTAAGCCATTCGCGTCCGTCCAAATAGTTTGTATTCCGTTTAAAATTCCTTTGTAAGGCACCAATTCAAATTCCTCTAAGTGCCATTTAGCGCCAGCATGAGCAAACATGCTGCCAGCAAGGTCGGTTTTTTTTCCAACACCAACCTTGGATTTTACACTCCATTTAAATCTCTCAGGATGCAAAATTAGGCTGTCTTTGCCGGTTCGATAAAGTAGAGATGGATTATCCCAAGACAAAATAGGTCCCTCTTCTGAGAAGGCGGCTTTTAACCAAGGGGCGTCAGATTCCTCGAAATTTTGGGGTTCTAGATTGGTACTCGGCGCATCCCAACTATCTGAAATGAGAGCACTAGTGGTAGTATCCACATTTTTAGTTTGCACTTGTGTTGGCCAAGAGATTTTCAAGTCCCCTTTGATGCGCAATTGCATATTTCCCAAAGCAGGAATGAACTGATTAAACTGCCAATTTTCGAGTTGTTCGACCAATAACAAACCTGTTTTAGCGTCTTTGGCTTGTACCAATTTCTCCCAAACGAAAAGAAAATTTTGCAGAGTTTCAGGTGATTTTTCCAACTGAACGGTCGAACGAAAAAACAAATATGCCAAGTGCCCTGATTTAAAACCCTTATTGGGCATGGATCGAACCAACTTTTCGAATTGTTCCTTTTGTGTTGAGCTGAAGGTATTTCCTGCATAAAACTTCAACCATTTTTCCCCTGTTAGTGCGGCATCACGATTTTTGCTGGACAAAATCCACGTTTTTACTTCATTTGGAAAATTTCCTTGAACAGAAAAAATTTGGGCAAAAGAATTTATGCGGATAAAACCGAAAAGAAAAAAGAACAGAATGGCAGATTTTCGAAACATATTCTTGGGGCAAAACCGCAAAAGCGAGTAAAAATAAGCAAAAGTTTCAGATATTTGAGGCAAAAATCCCCTTTATGCAAAACGTACTTTCTTTGTTTTCTGGTATAAAAGCATTTGTTTTTGATGTGGATGGTGTCATGACAGACGGACAAGTACATGTTTTGGAGTCGGGAGAGCATTACCGAAGTTTCTTCATTCGTGATGGCTATGGCATAGAAAAAGCCCGGGAGGCGAATTACCAAATGTGTGTAATCACTGGTGGGGGGCATCCTGGAGTCAAAAAACGCTTGGAAAATTTAAAGTTCCAAGACGTGTATTTTGGATTAGGAGGGAAAGACAAATTAAGTACCTATTTGGAATGGTTAGAAAAAGTGGGCATTCCTGAAGAAGAAATCTTGTACATGGGAGACGATGTACCAGATATTAGTATTTTATCTCGACCTAAATTATTGAGTACCTGTCCCAATGATGCCATTCCTGAAATTCACCAAATTGTGAAATACGTTTCCCCCTTTAATGGCGGAAAAGGGGCCGTTCGGGATGTGATTGAAAAAGTGATGAAACTTCAAGGCACTTGGCCTTCTTAAAACTTCAAATATGGCACTTATTTTACCCGTAGAAGGCGTTTCTCCTCAGATACATAGTTCTTGTTGGCTCGCACCAAATTCGACACTTGTGGGCGACATTATAATGGGAGAACATTGTACCGTTTGGTTCAATGCGGTCATCCGTGGCGATGTCAATAAAATTCGGATTGGACATCATAGCAACATCCAAGATGGGGCTGTGATTCATTGCACCTATCAAAAAACAGAAACCAGCATTGGGAATTATGTTTCCATTGCGCACAACGCCATTGTGCATGGTTGTACTATTGAGGATAACGTTTTGATCGGTATGGGGGCCATCGTGATGGATGGTGCCTATATTGAATCAGGCAGCATCATTGCCGCCGGGGCAATTGTCACACAAGGAACACGTGTTAAATCAGGCAGTATTTATGCCGGAAACCCCGCCAAATTCTTAAAAGAAGTTAGTCCAGAAGCCGCAGAAGTATTCATTCGAACTGCCATGAATTATGTTAAATATGCGGGGTGGTTTGAATGATGAGAAGAGAGAAGAGAGAAAAAAGAAAATTTGTCAAAATACTGAACTTTTAATCACGTAATGAGGTAAAAGTCCTCTCTTCTCTCTTCTCTCTTCTCTCTTCTCTCTTCTCTCTTCTCTCTTCTTTAAGGGTTCGTCGTTAAAGTAGCAAATCTCTGTGCAGAAACTAATCCATTTTCGGTCATAATTTCAGCGAAAAACACCCTTGAAGTTCTCTTGGCATCTTGTGCTTTAATCGGTAGGGTGATCACATAATTACGTGTGTTGGGATCGTATTTTTGTGCACCCGCTGGCGTAGTTGAAACCAATGTTTGAGCGCCTGTTGAGGTAGCTGCGAAATACACTCTGAATTCCTTTACAGGGACTTCCGAAGAATATTCAATGTTAATTTTGGAATCTGACCCTGCATCAGTGGTCAAATTGGGCAAAACCGCCAAACTCGTATTCAAGTTTCTAGTATTGCCAAGCCAAACGATGGATATTTGTGCCACCTTGCCTTTAGAAACAGCTATTTCAGAGATCAAATCGGGCTCCTTGTAGCAACTTGTCAAGTACGCACTTGAAAAGACCACAGAGGCCAACAAAAAGCGATTGATGTATTTTTTCATTTTATTCAAAATTTTAAATTCTTGGAAGTTATTTAGTGAAAAGCCACATATTAACGCCTGGAGCTTTGATGTTGGCTTCGGCATTTTTGGCGTTTCTAGTTAATTCAGAAGACGGATATCTCATGCGAGCGATGCGTTTTCCAGCAAGGTCTGGGTTCACGTTCAATGGCATTGGAAAATCAAAGTAATTGTATTTTCTCAAATCTGTCCAAATATCCCCAATTAAAAAATTGGCTTTAAATTTCTCCTGAAAAATGTGTTGCAAGGTTAAATTAC
>JBILRJ010000193.1:0-5844 GCA_044372695.1 Spirosomataceae bacterium | reverse complement strand
ATTTTTGTTGTTGCACAAAACTATTCAATGCATCTTTGGCAAAAGTGAGTTCGTACACAAAACGCTCATAATCCGAAGTTGAAATCACGCGATCATCATATAATTTTTTATTTCTTTGAAAGTTGATGTCCGCCAAAGAAAGTTTACTTTCCAATTCTGTTTTTTGATGGATAAATTTTTGATAATCCTCTTTGATGTTTTTTTGGGTAAACATGGGTTGAGGCGATTGACTGATTTGATCCAAATCCTGAATGGATTGAATGGTTTGGGTTTTGAAATCTTGATTAAGACCTTCTTGCGACTGAATCACTTCTGGATTAATCATTAAAAGCGTGTCTCCCTTTTTAACCGTTTGGTTATTGTGGATATTGAGGTAGGTGATTTTCCCATTAACCAATGAAATAAGGGGCACATTTTCATCAGCTGAGCGAATGATCCCCCGACTTTGGGAACTTATATCTACCCAGATATAAGGAAGAGAAAATAACAGACCAGCAATAGCCAAAATAAAAACAAAATATAGAGAAAAGGTATTTTCCCGATTTTTGGCAATGAGATTCTCTACCGAGTTTTCAATGTCGTCTCCGATGTGATACATAGTATTTTGATTAGGTATTGAGTGTAAATTTAAACGAGTGATTTGAGAAAAGAAATAGGGAATGGTAGATTATCAGGTTGTTGGTAAAAAGTTTGGTGTTTGAACTGATTCTATATTTTTAGTGGAAGAATACAACTCCATTTTAAGAAAAATGAAAAACAAAAGTATACCCATGATAAAATAAGCAATGGACGAACCCGACAAAAAGAAATATAACTTACTTTCTGTAATTTCCTCAAAAAGAAAACCAATTATAGCATTAATAGGCTTTGGATATTTCAAATTATTAATATCGTAATGAAAACATGGAGCTTTATTTATGGTACATACTTTATACGTGCATTGTAGTACCAAATAAGCAATGTAATTGCTAAATAAACATAAAAATTTTGTAAAAAAATACAACACTGGATAATAAAAAGAAACGAAACGCATACACCTTACAAAAAAAATATTGGAATAATAAGCTAAAAAATTAACTCTAAAAAAAACCATAATATTTTCTAAATGAGTTCCATGTATAGATTGAGGACCATGATCAAATTTAACATTTACGAAAAAATAATACACCAGGCAAAATACTGTAAATGATTGTCCAAAAATTAACAAAATTGAAAATTGAAAAAAATTCAAAGGGTAAGTATTAGCGAAATAATTACTTTCCCATTCCAAATTTGGCATTAATAAAAAAGTAGAATGCAGATCTAATATGTTAACAAAAGAAACTAATAAAAATGCAATTAGAAATTTCATATTAAAAATAATTTTACAAATGAATCCATGGCCCAAAAAATTAAGAATTGAAATAATTGAATAATAATATAAGCCAAAAGACCTATTTTACACAAATCAAAAAAATGAATTTTCAAAAAGTGCGCAGTATTGCGCACTTTTTTTTTAACGATGAGAAGTTGAATCAACATGATTACATATAGTATTATTCTTACCGCCAAGCTGGCAATTTACAGTAATTTTAATCTCCATTTTACAAGAAGATAATAAATAAAGACATCCTGCAGCTAATAAAAACGGCAATATGCCCCCTTCCAATTCAACAGACTCGGATTCTGTTAATTCAACAAATTCTAAATCATCATAGTTATAATAATTATCTAGGACTAACATGGAGTGTACCGTTAAAGTGTGAAGAATCTTGTTTATGGCTTAAATGATTAGTCATATGATTACCGTGACCACCTACTTGAGTATTATTTTGATTACTACAACTTGACAACAAATAAATTGCAGCAGCAGCTAATAAGAATGGCAAAATTCCACCTTCCAATTCTTCCATTTCCCTAGCGTCCAATTCAACAAGACCTAGATTTAAATTTTCAAAATTTTTCATTTTATTAAAAATAGAAATTAATTACCTACTCTATTAATGGTTTTTCGGTGTTCACCAGTGCTTGCAAGTACATGGCAAAACTAAAAGGATATTTACTTGTAAAAATCCTACCTAGGTAGGATTTTAGTAGGATATTTTTATAATATTTTATGATAAGGGGGGGGGATAAATTTAACAAGTATCGAGTCATTTCGGCTTTACCGGTGATACCCAACTTTTGCATGATATTTTTACGATGCGTTTTTACCGTGGTGATGGCCACCCCTATTTTATCCGCAATGATTTTATTGGGAAACCCTAAACGGGCAAGGTTTAACACCTCTAGTTCTTTTCGGGTAAGTTGAGCAGATGGATCCATTTATTTAGCGGTTAGGTGATTTCTTTATGATATGCTAAGTAAAATAAATATCATGACAATTCTGCCAATTTATATGAAATTTTTTAGTTCTATTTGACAAATTTTTACAACTTGTTGATTTTCAACCAATAGCAATTCATAACAAAATAGCATTAATTGTTCAATGACATTGGAAGAAATAATGACAATAGCATCTGTTGAAATTTGCCGAAAGTAGTTTATTAGTTGCCTAAGCGATGAAATATCCAATTTGCAATCTATTACCGCTTTTGGCTTCGATGCTTCGACAGGCTCAGCAACCGCGCTCAGCCAACGCTATTTATTCTTTTTTAGAACTTATAAATGAACTTGCGGTTAATCCGACGAAAGAAACATAGAGAAAGTATGAATTATGAGTTATGAAGTATGAATTATATAGAATAGCTCATCATTCATAATTCATACCTTAATTCATAATTCATACCTCATCATTCATAATTGAACAAGTTTCTTTAATCTCATTTGGTACGATTGAAAATAATTCCTTTGGATACTTTCTTTTAAAAATGACGCATCTATTAATTTCTTCACATGCTCCGTTTTAGAAACCATGAATGCCAAAATGGAAGTCATTTGTTTTTCTGGAATTCCTGCTTGTAGGGCAAGTATTCGAAATTGTGTAGCGACATTTCCTTGTCCCATTTTAGCTGGAACTAAACCTTCATCTAGGGCAAAATCCTTATCATCACTGTGGATGCGCGTGTTCACAAGGTCATAGGCTGGACTCAATTTGAAGTCGCCCAATGGCGTTTCAATCACTGAAAAATTCTTTAAATGTGCATCTCCATTGGAAAATAGACAGTTGAAAACCAACAATTTGAATAATTTGAGGGATTCCACTTTATGGCTTGGCAAATTTTCCCGCATGAGTTCAAACAAGTGCCAATAGCTCCCTTGGTATTTATAATCCGTCCCATGAGTTTGTGGACTCTTTCCAGCTAGCGAGGCAAAATCTTCTTGGGCCCATTTACGTCCATCTGTTAATAAATCAAAACGTTTGGTAATGTAGGCTGGATTACCATTTCCAAAAAAGATGATGGCATTTTCTGCCGTTTCAATTCCAAAAACTTGATGGGCTATTTGCATCGTCAAATGCTCATTGGCAGGCATTTGATCCGCATTTTTTGAACCATTGGGAATTGGCTTCAAGATATGTGTGCCTTGCTCGCCTTCCTTCATCAAACGAATTGTATTTTTAACTTGAATAAGTGAAAACTTTTCCTGTACGCCTGAAATAGATATGCGACTGGCATTTTCATCAAATGAATCCTCGCTATTCTGATAGGATTGTAAGGAAGTATAGGGTATCACATGATTTACCTTACTCCCATTAAATACACGTTTTATACAGGTTCGGCTGTAAGTTGTAAACCCTAGAGATAGCGTTCCGGGACACCTATTAATTTCCAACTTACTCATCTCCATTTTTTTTAATCACTTTAACTGCACCAATGGTATCGCCACCAGCAATTTCCAGTAAAATACCAAAATAATCATCCAGATCGATTCGTTTTTTACTACAAAGCAGACGCATGTTTACACCTTCTGGAATCAAATTAAAAAAAAACGGGAATAAGGTTGCTGATTGGAATTCCAATTTTATTTTTGGGAGCTTCAAACTAATGGACGGCTTATTACTATCCCTAAACCACTTTTCATCGTAGCTAAAAACAAAGCTACCATCATCGAGTTGACTCAGCTTTCCAGCCAATTCATTTTTAAAATAAACGAGACCCCATCTCATAAACCATTCAGTTTTTTAACCTGTAAAACCAGCTCCATTCCAAGCACATCCGAAATTTCTTGTAAAGTTTTGTAGGTTGGATTGGCTTTACCTGCTTCCAATTGCTTAATGGTTCGAAGTCCAACTCCTGACAGATCCGCTAAACTATCCTGCGTAATCTTCAGCATTTCCCTTCTTTCTTTTATTTGCCGAATAAGTATCAAAAAGTGCGACATAATGCTCTATTTTATGCAAATATGTAAAATTCATTTAATATGTTGTCAAAATGTGCTATTTATTGCACCTTAAATGACATTATTTTATCCTCCTATTCAAAAAAACCATGGGTAAAATCTATTTCTGTACAAAAAAAATGGATGAAGGAAACCAATAACATATAAATCAAAAATTGAAATAAATCATGAGTGAATTTTCAATGTCGTCTCCAATGTGATACATAGTATTTTGATTAGGTATTGAGTGTAAATTTAAACTAGGGATTTGAGAAAAGAAATAGGGATTGGAAGATTATCAGGTTGTTGGTAAAAGGAAGTTATTTGAATAGCACGTCAAACTTTTCTAATAAGCCATAATTCGTAATTGAAACAATTAAATTATATAAGGAATGTAAGGAAGATATGTAAAAGAAATATTTCCATTTACTCCATGTATCCTTCTCCCATATACTCCAATAAAACAATGCCATGAGTAACAATGAAATGGTATATACAACATTATAATAATGCCAATAAGCCCATATGATAGAAAAGAGGAAATAGATTAAAAAACGATGTGGGGTGCTTATATATTTTTTCAACAATAAAATAGGACCCATCCAAAATATAAATGTTTCAAAAATTGGCGCTATAAAAATTGCACTATAAAACCTAAGTTTAGTTAATTCAAATTCACCAGTTTGCCCAGCTATATTTCCAGAGATATAGTAATTGATAAGATCACAAACCCAACCTATGAAAACAAGGACAAATAGTCTAAAAATAAATAATAAGAAAGGGGAATATGATTTCATTGAAATTGAATTTATTTCACAATCATTTTTGCAATCATTTGCTTGCTAGCTTTTGTAACCTTAGCTTCATCGGCAAAATATTCCCATTTACGTATAGCAGATTGAACCTGCTCTATGATTTGATTGGCCTGTTGTACTCCAAAAATTTCGGCCAATTTAGTCAAGTGAGTAATTCCTGGATTTTGACCTTCTCCCGCTATAGATGTACTATGGTATCCATGAGAAGAAGCAGAAAATGTCAAATCATAAGCGGGCGCTAAGTTCCAAATACCTTCTGCGTTCATTAAAAAAGAAACGTTTTTGCTGTGATCGTCTTTGTTGTGAGAAAAAACATTAAATGCAGCTAATTTCAAGATACTTTCATAGGCTAATACATTACTTTCTAATTTAAATGCGCAATCCATTAAATGCCCATAATCAAGATTGCTTAGTCGGAAATTATCATGTAACATACCTGCTGCAGAATGAAGATGGAATCGTTCATTGACATTTCGGTCAAAACGTTTTGTTCCGAAGTAATAATTTCCTGCTGGGGTATTAAATAATTTAGATTGACTCATTTTTATACCAGCATCAATCGCCATCAGATAATATGCGTATTCGATATTCGCAATATCCTTGGGGTCATAGCCGGAAGGGAATTTGACAATCCAATGTTCAAAATCAGGTTGTAGAACCCCAGAATAAGAAAACTTTTCACTTTCAGGATTGTACAATAAGTTTACCTTGGGTCTTGCGCCTCCACTAC